>CAJUOD010000001.1:0-26993 GCA_910587875.1 uncultured Oscillibacter sp.
ATTTACGACTACCTGCGCCTGCTGTGGGCCCGGGTGGGCACCCCCCACTGCCCCAAGTGCGGCAAGGTCATCCGCCAGCAGACCATCGACCAGATCATCGACCAGGTGCTGGCCCTTCCCGAGGGCACCCGCATCCAGGTCATGGCCCCCGTTATCCGGGGGAAGAAGGGCGAGCACGCCAAGGTCTTCGAGGACGCCAAGCGCTCCGGCTACGTCCGGGTCCGGGCCGACGGGAACCTCTACGAGCTGGACGAGGAAATCAAGCTGGAGAAAAACAAAAAGCACAACATCGAGGTCATCATTGACCGCCTCATCATCCGCCCGGACATCCAGCAGCGGCTGACGGACAGCGTGGAGACCGCCTCCGCCCTCTCCGGCGGGATCGTGGTCATCAACCTCCTCCGGGAGGAGCAGGACCTGATGTTCTCCCAGAACTACGCCTGTGAGGACTGCGGCATCTCCATCGAGGAGCTGACCCCGCGCATGTTCTCCTTCAACAATCCCTTCGGGGCCTGCCCCACCTGCACGGGCCTGGGCAGCCAGCTGAAGGTGGACGTGGCCCTGGTGGTCCCGGACCCGAAGAAGTCCATCCTGGAGGGGGCCATCCAGGCCAGCGGCTGGGGGAACATCCGCTCCGACGGCATCTCCCGGATGTACTTCGACGCGCTGTCGAAAAAATACCGCTTCTCCCTGGACGCGCCCTGGGAGGACCTGTCCGCCGAGGCCAAGGACATCATCCTTTACGGCACCAAGGGGGAGAAGCTGGAGCTTCACTACGACCAGCCCCGGGGCAAGGGGGTCCTCTACCAGCCCTTCGAGGGCATCTGCAACAACGTGGAGCGCCGCTACCAGGAGACCCAGAGCGACGCCAGCAAGCGGGAGCTGGAGGAGCTGATGGCGGAGTGCCCCTGTCCCGCGTGCAAGGGCCGGAGGCTGAAAAAGGAGTCCCTGGCCGTCACCGTGGGGGATAAGGACATCGACGCCCTGACCCGCCTGTCTGTGGTGGACGAGCTGGAGTGGGTGGAGCGGCTGGAGCTGACAGACCAGCAGCACCTCATCGCCGACCGCATCTTAAAGGAGATCAAGTCCCGCCTGGGCTTCCTCCAATCCGTGGGCCTGGGCTACCTGACGCTGAGCCGGGCCGCCGGGACCCTCTCCGGCGGCGAGAGCCAGCGCATCCGCCTGGCAACCCAGATCGGGTCCAGCCTCATGGGGGTTCTCTATATCCTGGACGAGCCCTCCATCGGCCTCCACCAGCGGGACAACGACAAGCTGCTGGCCACCCTCCGGAGCCTCCAGAGCCTGGGGAACACCCTGCTGGTGGTGGAGCACGACGAGGACACCATGCGGGAGGCGGACTACCTCATCGACATCGGCCCCGGCGCGGGCATCCACGGCGGGCAGGTGGTAGCGGCGGGCACGCCGGAGGAGGTCATGGCGAACCCCGACTCCCTGACGGGCCAGTACCTCTCCGGCAAGAAGAAGGTCCCCATTCCCGACGTCCGCCGCCCCGGCAACGGGAAGTTCCTCCGCGTCCGGGGGGCGGAGGAGAACAACCTCCGGAAGGTGGACGTGGACTTCCCTCTGGGGACCTTCACCGTGGTCACCGGCGTGTCCGGCAGCGGCAAGTCGTCTCTCGTCAACGAGGTCTTATTCAAGCGCCTGGGGGCGGAGCTCATGCGCATGAAGGTCCACCCGGGCAAATGCGCGGGCATCGAAGGCCTGGAATACCTGGACAAGGTGGTCAGCATCGACCAGAGCCCCATCGGCCGGACCCCCCGGTCCAACCCCGCCACCTACACGAACCTCTTCAACGACATCCGGGACCTCTACGCCTCCACCCAGGAGGCCAAGAGCCGGGGCTACGGCCCGGGCCGGTTCAGCTTCAACGTCCGGGGGGGCCGCTGCGAGGCCTGCTCCGGCGACGGCGTGCTGAAAATTGAGATGCACTTCCTGCCGGACATCTTCGTCCCCTGCGAGGTCTGCAAGGGCCGCCGCTACAACCGGGAGACCCTGGAGGTCCACTACAAGGGGAAGAACATCTCCGAAGTCCTGGAGATGACCGTGGACGAGGCCCTGGAGTTCTTCGCCCCCCTGCCCAAGCTCCGGAACCGCCTCCAGACCCTCCAGGACGTGGGCCTGGGGTACGTGAAGCTGGGCCAGCCCTCCACGGAGCTCTCCGGCGGCGAGGCCCAGCGGGTGAAGCTTGCCACGGAGCTTTCCAAGCAGGCTACGGGCAAGACCATCTATATCCTGGACGAGCCCACCACGGGCCTCCACACCGACGACGTGCGCAAGCTCCTGGAGGTCCTCCAGCGCCTGGTGGACGCGGGGAACACGGTGGTGGTCATCGAGCACAACCTGGATGTCATCAAATCCGCCGACTGGATCATCGATCTGGGCCCCGAGGGGGGCGACGGCGGCGGGACCGTGGTCTGCACCGGAACGCCGGAGTCCGTCGCGGCCTGTGAGGCCTCCTATACGGGCCAGTACCTGAAAAAAGCCCTTGCCCGGTAAAAATAAGCCGGGCCAAAGTTATAAAAATACTTTTAAAAAGTAATATTGCTTAACAGGAAAGTTGAGGATCACCTATGAACATCACAAAAACCGCCATGATCACCGTCTGCGGACGGCCCAACGTGGGCAAGTCCAGCCTCACCAACGCCCTGGTGGGGGAGAAAATTGCCATCGTCTCCAACAAGGCCCAGACCACCCGGAACCGCATCTACGGCGTGGTCAACCGGGAGGACACCCAATTCATCCTGATGGACACCCCGGGCCTCCACCGGCCCAAGTCCGCCCTGGGGGACTACATGGTGAAGGTCGTCACCGCCAGCCTGTCCGACGTGGACTGCGCCCTCCTCCTGGTGGAGCCCATTCCCCACGTGGGCGGGCCGGAGAAGGCCCTCATCGACCGGGTCCGGGAGGAGAAGCTCCACTGCATCCTGGCGGTCAACAAAATCGACACGGTAGAACCGGCGGAGCTCCTGCCGGTGATTGCCGCCTATAACGAGGCCTGGGACGGCTTCGACGCCATTATCCCCATCTCCGCCCGCACCGGGGACGGCCTGGAGGAGCTGATGGCGGAGTTGGGGAAGTACGCCCAGGAGGGTCCCCAGCTCTTCCCCGACGGGCAGACCTCCGACCAGCCGGAACGGCAGGTGATGGGGGAGCTCCTCCGGGAGAAGCTGCTTCTCTGTCTGGACAAGGAGATTCCCCACGGCACCGCCGTGGAGATCACCAAGTTCTCCGAGCGGGACTCCGGCGTGGTGGACGTGGGGGCCACGATTTACTGTGAAAAGGCCAGCCACAAGGGCATCATCATCGGGAAGCAGGGGGCCATGCTGAAGAAAATCAGCTCCCTGGCCCGGCACGACATGGAGAAGTTTATGGGCACCCAGATCTACCTGGAGACCTGGGTGAAGGTCAAGGAAAACTGGCGGGACAACGTGAACTACGTTCGCAGCCTGGGCTATCGCGAAGACTAAATTTTCGCTTCCAGCTTGACCGGGTATTTCCATGTATCCATTTCGACAGCCCTCGCAGACTATCCCTAAAAGGAGGTCTGCCACATGGACCACATGGAACCCGCGCCCCTCTGGGAGCTCTTCTGCCTTACCGGCGAGCCCCTGGCCTATATGCTCTACCGGTCGGCGGAGGACGAAAAAGAAAACAATTTGTCATAATTGGGGAGATGATTACTCCCCGTACATAGAGGAGGGAGGCCGCCGTGGCGGGAACGCCCTATATCGTGGACCGCGGCGTGGTCCTCCGGGAGACGGAGACCAGGGAGACGGACAAGATTTTGACCCTGCTGACCTGGGAGCAGGGGAAGATCGGAGTCATCGCCCGGGGGGCCCGGCGGAAGAACTGCAAGTTTGCCGCCGCCGCCCAGCCCCTGGCCTACGCCGAGTGGACCCTGTACCAGCGGAAGGACTGGCGCTACGCCAACGACGCTTCCACCCTGGACCTATTCGACGGTCTCCGAGGGGACCTGGGGGCCCTGGCCCTGGGGTGCTACATGGCGGAGCTGACGGAGGCCGTCTGCCCGGAGGATGAGCCCGCCCCGGAGCTGCTGCGCCACCTCCTCAATGGGCTGTATGCCCTTTCTGCTTTACACAAGCCCCCCGCCCTGGTGAAGCCCGCCTTTGAGCTGCGGCTCCTGTGCCTGGCGGGCTACGAGCCCCTGGCGGACGCCTGCGCCCTCTGCGGAAAAGAGGACCCGGCGGAGCCCGTGCTGGACACGGTCCAGGGGGTGCTCCGCTGCCGGGACTGCGGCGGGGGAGGGGGGCGGCCCCTGTGCCCGGACTCCCTGGCGGCCCTGCGGCATATCGTCTATGGGGACCCCAAGCGGCTGTATGCCTTCCGCCTGGGAGAGGAGCCCCTGCGCCGCCTCTCCGCCGCGTCGGAGGCCTTCCTCCACGCCCAGCTGGAGCGGGGGTTCTCGACATTAGACTTTTATAAAAGTATTTTATAAAGATATTTGACAAAATTCGACCTTCCGGAAAACCGGCGAAGGCTGTGCGCTGGAAGGGCTTGAAAGCGGATTCCCTTGACAGGAGGAAGTTCTATGAGTGAGCTGTTTGAAAAATCCCTCCGCACCCTGGAGCTTCCCAGGGTTTTGCAATTGCTGTCGGATCAGGCCGTCAGCGCCGAGACCAAGGAGCGGGCCCTCCGGATTTCCCCCGAGATGGAGGCGGAGGAGGTCCTCAGGCTCCTGGACCAGACAGATGCCGCCCGGCAGATGATCGGGCGCCGGGGCGCGCCCTCCTTCTCCGGCGTGAAGCCGGTGGCCGAGGCCCTGGATCGGGCGGACCGGGGCGGGAGCCTGAATACCCGGGAGCTGCTGCGCATCGCGGGGCTGCTCACCGCCGCCCGGCGGGCCAAGGAGTACTTTAACGACGAGGCGGAGGAGAAGACGGCCATCGACCACCTCTTCCTCTCCCTCCACGGCAACCACTTCCTGGAGGACAAGATCAAGCGCTGCATCCCCGACGAGGACACCATCGCCGACGCGGCCTCCCCGGAGCTGGCGGACATCCGCCGCCATATGCGGGCCGCCCAGGCCAAGAGCCGCCAGATCCTCCAGAAGATCATCTCCTCCCCCAGCTACGCCAAGGTGCTCCAGGAGACCATCATCACCCAGCGGGACGGCCGCTTCGTGGTCCCCGTCAAGGCGGAGCAGAAAGGGAACCTCCCCGGCCTGGTCCATGACATCTCCTCCTCCGGGGCTACGATCTTCGTGGAGCCCATGGGGGTGGTCCAGGCCAACAACGAGTATGTGGAGCTGGAGGCCAAGGAGAAGAAGGAGATCGAGCGCATCCTGGCGGAGCTGTCCGCCGAGGCGGCGGCTCACCGGGAGGACATCCAGTGGGACTACGACGCCTTGGTCCACCTGGACCTGATCTTCGCCCGGGGGGAGCTGAGCTACAAGATGGACGGCGTGCGGCCGGAGGTCCGGCGGGACGGGGCCATTCACCTCCGCAAGGCCCGGCATCCCCTGCTGGACCCCAAGACGGCGGTGCCCATCGACCTGGAGCTGGGAGAGACCTTCGACACCCTGGTGATCACCGGGCCCAACACCGGCGGCAAGACCGTGTCTCTGAAGACCCTGGGCCTCTTGACCCTCATGACCCAGTGCGGCCTCCATATCCCGGCGGCGGACCGGAGCGCCGTGGCGGTCTATGACCGGGTGCTGGCGGATATCGGCGACGAGCAGAGCATCGAGCAGAGCCTGTCCACCTTCTCCGCCCACATGACCAACATCGTGGGGATATTAAAGGAGGCGGACGGCAGGAGCCTCATCCTCTTCGACGAGCTGGGGGCGGGCACGGACCCGGTGGAGGGCGCTGCCCTGGCCATCGCTGTCATCCAGCACGTCCGGGCCAAGGGGGCAAAAATCGCCGCCACCACCCACTATGCGGAGCTGAAGACCTTTGCCATGACCACCGCCGGAGTGGAGAACGCCTCTTGTGAGTTCAACGTGGAGACCCTGAGCCCCACCTACCGGCTGCTCATCGGCATCCCCGGCAAGTCCAACGCCTTCGCCATCTCCCGGCGGCTGGGCCTCCCGGAGGAGGTCATTGAAGCCGCCCAGACCCAGATGAGCGGGGACAGCGTCCGGTTTGAGGACGTGCTGACCCAGCTGGAGGCCAAGCGCCAGGCCCTGGAGAAGCGGGACCTGGAGTCCGATCGGCTCTTCCGCCAGCGGGAGGAGGACGCCCGCAAGGCCCGGGAGTTCCGGGAGCAGATGGAGCGGGCCAAGGAGAATGCCCGGAGCCGGGGCGAGGCCGAGGCCAAGCGCATCCTCCGGGACGCCAAGGCTGCGGCGGATCAGACCTTTAACGAGCTGGCGGAGCTCCGGCGGCGGCAGGCCGCGGCGGATTCCGCCCAGAACATCAACGACGCCCAGGCCGCCATCCGGGCGGGGCTCCACCAGGCGGAGGACCGCCTCCGCACGGAGAAGGACCGCCCCGAGCCCATCCCCAAGCCCAGCCGCCCCATCGTCAAGGGCGACCTGGTGGAGTTCCCCGGCGTGCGCCAGCCCGCCGAGGTCATTTCCGTGGGGAAGGACGGGACCCTGCAATTGAAGGCGGGCGTGCTGAAAATGAAGGCGAGGGCCGACGAGGTCCGGCTCATTGAGGACGACGAGCGGGCCGCCCGGAAGCCCAAGACCCCCGTTTCCTCCGGGGGGACCCGGACCCTCCGGGCCGCCGCCAGCCGGGAATTGGACATCCGGGGGATGGAAACTTTAGAGGCCGAGAGCGTGGTGGAGGGCTTCCTCTCCGCCGCCGTCATGGGCAAGCTGGAGACCGTCACCATCATCCACGGCAAGGGCACCGGGGCCCTCCGCAAGGCCGTCCACGACATCCTCCGCCGGAGCAAGGCGGTGAAAAGCTTCCGTCTCGGGGTCTACGGCGAGGGAGAGACCGGCGTCACCGTCGTGACGATGAAATGAGTTTCATAAAGTAATTATATAATTAAAAATCCTAAAGGGTCCGCCTGGAAAAGGTGGACCCTTTAAAATTTCCCCGTCAAATTGTTGCAAAGCCCACCGGAATTTGCTATACTATTTTTTACAATATCACGACACAGAGGTGACAATTATGCAAAAGCTGGAGAAACAGTTCCATATTGCCTGCACCGCCGACGACGTCGGCCGCTACTGCATCCTCCCCGGCGACCCGGGCCGGGTCCCCGCCATCGCCGCCTACTTCGACGACGCGAAACAGGTGGCCTATAACCGGGAATACAACGTCTGGACCGGCACGCTGCTGGGGGAGAAGGTGACCGCCTGCTCCACGGGCATCGGCGGGCCCTCCGCCTCCATCGCCATGGAGGAGCTCCACAAGTGCGGCGCGGACACCTTCATCCGGACCGGCACCTGCGGGGGCATCGACGTGAATGTCCAATCCGGGGACATCGTGGTGGCTACGGGGGCCGTGCGCTTTGAGCACACCAGCCTGGAGTACGCCCCCCTGGAATTCCCCGCCGTGGCGGACTTCGGCATTGTGGACTGCCTGGTCCGGGCCACGAAGGCCCTGGGCTATCCCCTCCACACGGGCATCGTCCAGTGCAAGGACAGCTTCTACGGCCAGCATGACCCCGCCGCCTCCCCGGTGTACTATGAGCTGCAGCAGAAGTGGGAGAGCTGGAAGCGCCTGGGGGTCAAGGCCAGCGAGATGGAGAGCGCCGCCCTCTTCGTAGTCGCCGCCGCCCTGGGCTGCCGTTGCGGCAGCTGCTTCCACGTGGTCTGGAACCAGGAGCGGGAGGCCGCGGGCCTGGACCAGAAGATGAGCGAGGACACCAGCACCTCCGTCCGGGTGGCGGTGGAGGCCCTGAAGCTCCAGATCGAGGCGGACCGGGCCGCGAAAAAGTAAGGAGAACCTCTTATATTTCCCAAAATCCGGCCGATATTCCAGATGAAAGGAATCAAGACCGGAGCGGCTTCCATTGAACGGATTCAAGATTGGGACGCTCAAAACCCACTGAATCTGTGAAATGGAGGAAAAGCGATGATTCAAGCGACAAGCAGACAGAGCATCCCCAAAGAGTGGATGGACCCCGTCGGCCCGAACGTGGGCTACGCCAAGCCGGAATTCCGGGAGCAGGTGCTGGAGATGGCGAAAAAGGGGAGCGCGGCACACTTCGACCGTCTGAGGGACCGGCTGGAAAACGGAGTAATCAAGACCCCGCTGACGGCGGACCAGAAGCAGTACCTGAAGGAGAACTACGACCTGAAAAACATGAGCTGGGAGGACTACCAGTCCCTCATCGGCAAGCTCTGCGAGTTCGGCGTTTTGGACCAGGAGGACAAGGACTTCCTCCACTGCGGGTTCAGCGGCCTGGAAATGACGCCTGTCGATCTCTCCGGGCCCACCTGCACCGCCAGCCTTTATACAGCCCCCGTCAGAGACCCCTGGTCTTTTGACTCCTGGAAAGGCGACGTTCTGGGCTGGATGAAGTTCCTCTCCAGCTTCCAGTGCTGGGACGGCCAGTCCTGGCGGAAGACCGACGAGGCCCGCCTGTTCGGGAAGGTCCGGGACCTCCTGGACGCGATTGCCTAAGGGGGGTTGGACAATGGTTTCAGCGGCAAACGCCCTTGGCGGCGGAGGGCCGAGAGCCCCTCGCGCTCCGTCCTATACCGGAATGGGAAACCAGGCCTTTTTGGCGGGCTTCATGGAGGAGTTCCGCAAGGCCCAGGCCAAGGCCTGCAAGCGGGATGTGGAAGAGCTCAAACGGGCCGGACTGTCGGATAAGCTGGCCGGGAAGGAAGACGCCCGGCGGGACGAAGACGAGAAATTTACTTTCTAAAAGCATATAAAAAAGCGGACCGCTCCCCGGCGGTCCGCTTTTTTGCGCTCGGTTGGATTACTGGATGCCCAGCACCTTGTAGTCCTGATCCTCCACGGCCTTTTTCAGGGCCTCGTCGGTGAGAGACCCGGAGAGGGTCACCACCGCCGTGCCGCTCTCGTGGCTGACGTTGGCGGCCTCCACCTCCGGCAGGGCCTCCAGGGCCTTTTTCACACGGGCCTCACAGTGGCCGCACATCATGCCCTCAATTTTCATGGTCTTTTCCATACTCGTTACCTCCTCGGAATGTTTGGAATTTCTGGTTTTCAGGGGTTTATCCTTTCTCGCGTCCCGCAGGTCGAACAGGTTCAGCCGCAGGGCGTTGGAAACCACGCAGAAGCTGGAGAGGCTCATGGCCGCCGCGCCGAACATGGGGTTCAGCGTCAGGCCCAGGGGGATGAAGAGCCCCGCCGCCAGGGGGATGCCGATGGTGTTGTAGAAGAAGGCCCAGAACAGGTTTTCGTGGATGTTCCGCAGCGTCGCCCGGCTGAGGCGGATGGCGGCGGGCACGTCCAAGAGGCGGCTTTTCATCAGCACCACGTCCGCCGCGTCGATGGCCACGTCCGCCCCCGCGCCGATGGCGATGCCCGTATCCGCCCGGGTCAGGGCCGGAGCGTCGTTGATGCCGTCGCCTACCATGGCGACTTTGCCCTGTTTTTTCAGCTCCCGGATGACGCTCTCCTTGCCGTCGGGCAGCACCCCGGCGATGACCTCGTCCACCCCGGCCTGTTTGCCGATGGCCTCGGCGGTGCGCCGGTTGTCCCCGGTGAGCATCACCACCCGGATGCCCATATTCTGGAGCTCCTTCACCGCCTGGGGGCTGTCTTCCTTGATGACGTCCGCCACGGCGACGACGCCCAGCAGCTCCCCGTCCCGGCTGAAGAACAGCGGGGTCTTCCCCTGGCCCGCCAGGGCCTCGGCCTGGGCCTGAAGCTCCTGGGGGACCGTGGCCTGAGTTTCCATGAAGGCCAGATTGCCGCCGCTGAGGGCCGCCCCGTCCAGCCGGGCCGTGAGGCCGTTCCCCGGCAGGGCCTGGAAGTCCGTGACCTCCTCCGCCGGGACGCCCGCCTCCTCCGCCTTTTGGAGGATGGCCTTTGCCAGGGGGTGCTCGCTCCTCTGCTCCAGGGCCCGGGCCAGGCGGAGGAGCTCCGTTTCGTCCAGTCCCCGGGCCGGGAGGATATCCGTCACCCTGGGCTCCCCCTGGGTGATGGTGCCCGTCTTGTCCAGGGCCACAATCTCCGTCCGGCCCGCGGCCTCCAGAGAGGCGGCGGTCTTGAACAGGATGCCGTTTTTAGCCCCCATGCCGTTGCCCACCATGATGGCCACAGGGGTGGCCAGGCCCAGGGCGCAGGGGCAGGAGATCACCAGCACGGAGATGCCCCGGGCCAGGGCGAAGCCCACGGTCTGCCCCAGCAGCAGCCAGACAAGGGTGGTTACCACGGCAATGGAGATGACCGCCGGGACGAAGACGCCGGAAACTTTATCCGCAATTTTGGCAATGGGGGCCTTGGTGGCCGCCGCGTCGCTGACCATCTGGATGATCTGGGAAAGGGTGGTGTCCTCCCCCACACGGGTGGCCCGGCACTTGATAAAGCCGGACTGGTTCGTGGTGGCGGCGGACACGCCGTCCCCCGGGGCCTTGTCCACGGGGATGCTTTCCCCCGTCAGGGCGGACTCGTTGACGGCGCTGGAGCCCTCCACCACCACGCCGTCCACGGGGATGTTCTCCCCCGGGCGGACCAGGAAGACGTCGCCCTTCCGGACCTGCTCAATGGGGACGGTGACCTCCTTCCCGTCCCGCTCCAGCACGGCGGTCTTGGGAGCCAGCTTCATGAGGCTCTTCAGCGCGTCGGTGGTCTTCCCCTTGGACCGTGCCTCCAGCATCTTGCCCACGGTGATGAGGGCCAGGATCATGGCGGCGGACTCGAAGTAGAACTCCATCATGTAGTCCATCACCGCCGCCATGTCTCCCCGGACCTGAGCGTCCGTCATGGCGAAGAGGGCGTAGGTGCTGTAGACGAAGGCTGCCGAGGCCCCCAGGGCCACCAGAGTGTCCATGTTCGGGGCTTTATGCCAGAGGCTCTTGAAGCCGCTGATGAAGAATTTCTGGTTGATGACCATGACGGCCACCGTCAGCAAAAGCTGGATCAGCCCCATGGCCACGTGGTTCCCGTGGAGGAAGTGCGGGACGGGCCAGTTCCACATCATGTGGCCCATGGAGAAGTACATGAGCACCGCCAGGAAAATCAGGGAGGACCACAGACGCTTTTTCAGCAGGGGGGTCTCGTGGTCCGCCAGGGCCTCCTCGGGGTTGGCGGCGGGCCCGGAGGCGGAGGCCTTTTCCGCTCCCTTTTGGGACGCGCCGTAGCCCGCGCCTTCCACGGCGGCGATGATCTCAGAGGGGTCGGCGCTGCCCTCCACGCCCATGGAGTTGGTCAGCAGACTGACGGAGCAGGCGGTGACCCCCGGCACCTTGCCCACGGCCTTTTCCACCCGGGCGGAGCAGGCGGCACAGCTCATGCCGGTGACGTTGTATTGTTCCATAGGAGGACCTCCTTTATTTCATCAGCTTCTGGAGGGTGCATAACAGCTCCTCCACTGTCTCATCCTTCCCCTCCCGGATGTCCCGGGTAACGCAGGTGCGGATATGCTCGCTAAGGAGCTCCTTGGCGAAGGCGTTCAGCGCCGCGTTGGCGGCGGCCACCTGGGCCAGGATGTCGGGACAGTAGGCGCTGCGCTCCACCATGCCCCGGATGCCCCGGATCTGGCCCTCCACCCGATTCAGGCGGTGGACGAGCCGTTTATACTCTTCCTCAGAGCGTTCCTTGGTCTTATGGCATTCACAGGTCTCCATGGCGGACCCTCCTTTGCAGTATACCCCTTAGGGGTATTATCATCATATACCCATAGGGGGTATTTGTCAAGCCCCAATTTAAAAAGAAAGACCCGGCACAGGGAGTGTTCCCCATGCCGGGCCCTTGTATGAGCGGTATCAGTCCTGATGGACAATGTTCCCCGGTCCCTTGAAGATGCTCTCCGGCGGGACGGCCCCCCGGACGGAGGACAGGGGGTAGACCCTGGAGCCCCGCCCGATGACGGCGCCGGGATTCAGCACGCTGTTGCAGCCCACCTCCACGTGGTCTCCCAGGATAGCCCCGAACTTCTTCCGGCCCGTCTCCAGGCGCTCTTCGCCGTTCCGCACCACCACCAGGGTCTTGTCGGACTTGACGTTGGAGGTGATGGACCCCGCGCCCATGTGGCTCTTGAAGCCCAGGATGGAGTCCCCCACGTAGTTGTAGTGGGGGGTCTGGACGCTGTCGAAGAGGATGACGTTTTTCAGCTCCACGGAGTTGCCCACCACGCAGCCCGCGCCCACCAGGGCGGAGCCCCGGATGAAGGCGCAGTGCCGGACTTCGGTCTCCGGTCCGATGATACAGGGCGCGCCCAGGTAGGCCGTGGGAGCCACCGAGGCGGTTTTGTGGACCCAAACGTGAGGGGCCCGCTCCTCGTACTCCGCCGGGTCCAGAGTGGGGCCCAGGGTGAGGAGGAAATTCTTGATGCCCTCCAGGGCCTCCCAGGGGTATTGGAATTGGGCCAGATAGTCCCCCGCCAGGGTGTGGGAGAGGTCCAGCAGGGCCGTAGTCGTCAGATCCATAAAACGCGCCTCCTGATTTCGCCGCCGGAGCGGTGTGCTGGCCTCATTATATACCAGCTTTCCGGGGGCCGCAAGGGGGAAATCAGGATTCCGGCAGCTCCTCCAGGGAGGCGAAGCGGTAGCCCATGTCCTCCCACTTGGTGAGGAGCTCGTCCAGGATATCCGCGTTGGTCTTGGACGTGGAGTGAAGAAGCACGATGGCCCCGTCGTGGATGCGGGGGAGCAGCTTGGCGTAGGCCTGCTCCGCCGTGGGCTGGTTGTCCGTGTACCAGTCCACGTAGGCCAGGCTCCAGAACACCGTCTTATAGCCCAAGGCCTGGGCCTGCTTCAGGTTTTCCGCGCTGTACTTCCCCTGGGGCGGGCGGTAGAAATGGGGGAGCTCCTTCCCGGTGGTTTCCCGGTAGAGGTCCGCCAGGCTGTCCAGCTCTTTCTGGAATGCCGCCTGGTCCGAGATGGTGGACATGTCCGGGTGGTGATAGGTGTGGTTGCCCACGATGTGGCCCTCCTCCGCCATGCGGCGGACGATGTCCGGGGCGGTCTCAATCATGTTGCCCACCACGAAGAAGGCCGCCGGGGCGTTGTGCTTTTTCAGGGCGTCCAGGATTTTTTCCGTGTAGCCGTTCTCATAGCCGCAGTCGAAGGTCAGGTAGATGACCTTCTGGGAGGTGTCCCCCAGGAACCAGGCGTCGTACTGGGCCAGATCCTCCACAGAGGCGTTGCCCACGGGGGACTGGCCCTCGTTGGGGAAGGAGAGGCCCCAGTTGTCGGCGGAGGCCGGGATGACGGCGGGAGCGGCGGCGGGGAGGGAGCTCCCCTGCCAATAGAGCATGGCCCCCAGGAAGAGGACGGGGAGCATGAGGAGAATCAAGTTTCGCATACGCTGGAGCATAGGCGCCTCCTTGTTGAATGTTGTCACCATTCAGCATATCCGGGGCCGGGCGGATTATCGGTTGAAAAAGCTGGCGGAAAATGTTATATTTGGTGTGTCGAAACAACGGGGCTGAAGGAGGATGGATATGGCGAAGAGCAAGTCGAGGCACCGGCAGGAGCTGACGGCGAAGCAGCTTGTGGCGCTGCTGATCCTGTGCGCGGTGGTGGCGGCGGTCCGATGGTACCTGCGGCCGGAGCCGGTGTCCGTGGAGGACATCCCGGAATGGAGCGGCGCGGCCTATGTGGAGCTGGAGGACAATCAGCCGGGCTTCACCAAGGAGGAGATGACCCTGGAGGTCTTCGAGAACTACAGCGAGCTGGACTATCTGGGCCGCTGCGGCGCGGCCTACGCCAACATCTGCCCGGAGCTGATGCCCACGGAGGAGCGGGAGGCCATCGGAAACGTGAAGCCCACGGGCTGGGTCTCCGCCAAGTATGACTGCGTGGACGGGAAATACCTCTACAACCGCTGTCACCTCATCGGCTTCCAGCTGGCGGGGGAGAACGCCAACAAGCAAAACCTCATCACCGGCACCCGGTATCTGAACGTCACGGGGATGCTGCCCTTTGAGAACGACGTGGCGGACTACGTCCAGCGGACGGACAACCACGTCCTCTACCGGGTGACCCCGGTGTTCGTGGGGACGGAGCTGGTGGCCCGGGGGGTCCAGATGGAGGCCTATTCTGTGGAGGACGCCGGGGACGGGGTCTGTTTCAACATCTTCGCCTACAACGTCCAGCCCGGGGTGGTTATTGACTACGCCACCGGGGAGAGCTGGCTGGAGGAGGACGCGGCGTGAAGCTTTGGGAGCAGTTTGACCGGATCCTGGTCTTCGACACGGAGACCACGGGCATCGATTTTGGAACGGACCGCATCATTGAGATTGGCGCGGTTTCTCTGGAAGCGGGGGCGGAGACCGGAGGGATGGACCTCTTCATCCGCCTGCCGGAGGGGCGGCGGCTGGACCCCTTCATCGTGAATTTGACCGGCATCACCGAGGAGCGCCTGGCTGCCGAGGGCGTGGGAGACCAGAAGGCCGCCCGGGCCTTCGCGGACCTGCTGGAGGGGGCGGAGCGGCCCCTGATTGTGGCCTACAACGCCCAGTTTGACCTGAACTTCCTGTTCTACCTGCTCCAGCCCCAGGGGCTGGCGGAGGCGCTGAAGAAGCCCCGGTTCCTGGACGCGCTGACGGTGTACCGGGACCGGCGGGACTACCCCCACAAGCTGGAGAACGCCATTGCCGCCTATCATCTGGAGGACCGGGCGGTGAACAGCCACCGGGCCATCGACGACGCCCGGGCGGCGGCCCTGCTGCTGGAGGCCATGGCGGAGGAGCGGGACGACCTGGAGCGGTATGTCGACCTCTTCGGCGTACATCCCAGATACGGGATGTCGGGGCGGAGGATTTCCTCCGTCACCTACCGGGCCCAGCCCTACGAGCGGCGAAAGCCCCTGTACGAACTGACAGAAGAAGCGCCCGGCTGACGGCCGGGCGCTTCTTTTTGGCTTTTATAAAGTTCCTATAAATTCTTCCGCCTCCCGGACGGTGCGGGCCAGATAGCGCATGGCCTCCGCGGGGTACCTGCCCACGGCGGTTTCCCCGGTGACCATGACGGAGGCCGCGCCGTCCAGCACGGCGTTGAAGATGTCGCTGACCTCCGCCCGGGTGGGGACGGGGCTGCGCTCCATGGAGGCCAGCATCTGGGTCACCACCATGAAGGGCCGTCCCGCCGCCCGGCAGGCGGCGGCGATGCGCTTTTGCAGGGCGGGGAGCTTCCAGAGGGGGCCGGCGTTCCCCAGGTCCCCCCGGGCGATGACGATCTCGTCGGCGGCGGGGATCAGCTCCTCCAGCTTTTCCACGCCGTCCAGGTTCTCAATCTTGGCGAAGAGGCGGATGTCCTGTGCGCCCGCCTCGTCCAGAGCGCCCCGGACGGCCTCCAGGTCCTCCCGCCCCCGGACGAAGGGCTGCATGACCCCTGTGACGCCGTAGTCCCGGGCCAGGCGGAGGTTCTCCCGGTCGCTGTCCGTCATGGCGGGGAGATGCACGTCTACGCCGGGGAGGGCGGCGCTCTTCCGGCTCTGGAGCACGCCGCCCCGTTCCACTCGGGCCAGGGCCCCGCCCGGCAGGGCCTCCGCCACCCGGAGGAGGAGCTTGCCGTCGTCCAGCAGGACCTCCTGACCGGGGACCAGATGGGGCAGGACGGCGGGGGGCAGGGGGACGTCCGTCCCCAGGCGTATCAGGGCCCCGTCCGCCAGCTCCAGCGGAGCCGGAAGGACGCCTGCCCGGAGCTCCGGGCCCTGCATGTCGATGAGGAGCTGGCACGTCACGCCGCAGCGCCGGGCGGCGGCGTGGAGATGTTCAATCTGCTCCGCCGCGCCGGGGAGGCCCACGTGGGAGAGGTTCAGCCGGATGCCGGTCATGCCCTCCTCAAAGAGCCGGGCCAGGGTCTCCTCGTGGTCACAGGCGGGGCCCAGGGTGCCGTAGATTTGGACCATCAAAACCGCCTCCCCTCAGCGGAAGAGGGCCGCCAGGCTCTCCGTATAGGGAGCCCGGCAGATTCCCTGTTCCGTGACGATGCCGGAGATGAGGGCGTGATCCGTCACGTCGAAGGAGGGGTTGTAGCACTTCACCCCGGGGAGGGCCATGGGCTTCTCGTACCAGAGGGTCTTGATCTCCTCCGGGTCCCGGAGCTCGATGGGGATGTGGTCCCCGTCGGGACAGCTTAGGTCAATGGTGCTGGTGGGGCCCAGGACGTAGACGGGGATCCCATAGTGCTTCGCCAGGACGGCCACGCCGCTGGTCCCGATTTTGTTGGCCGTGTCCCCGTTGGCGGCAATCCGGTCGCAGCCCACAAAGCAGGCCTGGACCCAGCCGTTTTTCATGACCATGGAGGCCATGTTGTCGCAGATCAGGGTCACGTCCACCCCGGCCCGGTGGAGCTCGTAGCTGGTGAGCCGGGCCCCCTGGAGCAGGGGCCGGGTCTCGTCGGCGAAGACGCGGATATTTACGCCCCGCTCCGCCGCCAGGAAGAAGGGCCCCTGGGCGGTGCCGTAGCGGGAGGTGGCCAGGGGCCCGGCGTTGCAGTGGGTGAGCACGCTGTCCCCCTCCTTTAAGAGGCTCAGGCCGTACTCGGAGATGGCCCGGCACTTGGCGATGTCGTCCCGGTGGATGTCCACGGCCTTTTGATAGAGGGCCTCCAGCAGGGCGGGGCGGGGAGCGTTCAGGTGGGCGGCGGCGGCCTTCTCCATCTCCCCCAGGGCCCAGGCCAGGTTGACCGCCGTGGGGCGGGAGGCGTTCAGCTGGGCGGAATAGGCCCGAAGCCGGGCCTGGAAGGCGGCGGGGTCCGGCTCGTCGATGGAACGGGCCAGGACATAGAGGCAGTAAGCGGCGCAGATGCCGATGGCGGGCGCGCCCCGGACCCGGAGCTTTTGGATGGCCTCCACCATCTCCTCCGCAGTGCGGAGGGGAATCTCCCGCTCCTCATTGGGCAGGAGGCTCTGGTCGATGATATACAGGGCCTCGGCGGCCTTGTCGTAACGGATGTTCTGAGCGTGGGTGACGGCTTTCAGGGAGGTGGTCATGGGGACGCTCCTTTCTTTTGCGGGGGTACGTCTGTTTTCCAGATTGTAACACAAACCGCCGCCCGTTGCAATGGCCGGGGGGACGGGAAAAGCGCCCAGACGCAGTGCGTCCGGGCGCTTTCGGCTTAGGGGTTTGGTCTCAGCGGAAGTCTCCGCCCACCTCGATGACGCGGATGACTCCGTCGCCGCTGGCGTACATGTCGCATTTTTTGGCATAGGCGTGGGCGATGTCCACCACGCTCCGTCCGCCCTCGGCCTGAATCCAGCTGTTGGTATCTTTGTTGAAGGCCATGACGGTGACGGGGATGGAGTAGCTCCGTCCGTCCACTGTGACGGCGCCCTCGCCGGACCAGGCGGTGTTGGGCACGTCCTTCAGGGCGGTGAGGGGCTGGAGGCTGGAGAAGCCGGTGCCGTCGTTGGATTCCACCGCCGCCACGTAGACGCCGCCTCCGATGTCGTAGTTGGTCCGGAAGTAGTCCGTCGCCTGTCCCTGGTCGTTGAAGATGGCGATTCGCCGGACGTCATGGTCGTCCAGGGTGACGGAGGTCCGGCCGTAGAGGGTCGCGCCGCCTCCCGCCGCGCCCAGGGCGATGATGTCCACCTGTCCCGCCCAGTTGGTGTGGGCGTAGCTGATTTCGCTGTTGGGGATGGGGCCGGCCCCCAGGTCGCTCAGGCTGAGGGTGTCAATGCCGTTTGCCGTGTAGCGGAAGACGCTGACGGTCTCCGCCAGGCTGCTGCTGCCCAGCATGCGCTTTTCCAGATCCAGCGCGCCGGAGACGCCGCCGCCCAGGCGGACCAGGCCGATGCGGTTCTTCCCCACGGAGGTGACCCGGACCAGGCGGTTCTGCATCCTGGCAAGGTCCTCCTGGCGCCATTTGGCGGTGTGCTCGCCGTAGTACATGCCCAGGTCCACCTCGCCCTCGATTTCAATGCCGCAGAGCAGCTTGACCTTGGCGCTGGTGCCCGAGATGGAGGTTGCGATTCCAATGGCGTTGGCCGCCACGGTGCCGGGCTTTACCGCTCCGGCTACCTTGTTGTCCTCCGTCAGCAGCAGGGTGATCTGGTCCCCGGGACGGAACTTCGCCAGGGTGGACTGGGCCGTGGTCAGCACGTCGAAGTCGCAGCCCAGGACGCGGATGGTGGAGGGCTCCGTGGGGCTGGGGGTGCAGGACTCGTAGTAGCCCGTCAGCCGGGTGTCGCAGACCCGGATGGTGTTGGTGGAGCTGGCGTAGGTAGCCACGTCATAGGGCCGCATGTCCTTGGCGTTGGCCCGGCAGCCGTTTTTGTAGAGGGTGTAGCCTCCCACTCCGCCGGTGAGGGCGTCGAAGCCCTTGACGGAGTTCTTTTCGTAGACAATAACTGCCTCGGTGGAGCTGTCTCCGCCGCCGATGAAGATGAACTCCACGTTTCCGGCGGTGCCCAGGTACAGCGTCAGGGTCGTGCCGGGGTTCACCCAGGACCGGGCCTCGGCCCAGCTGGCCTCCGCTCCGTTGCGATAGACCTTGGTCTTCCCGGTGATAGGATACTTGACCCCGGACCGGTCGGTGATCTGCGCGGCCTCCGCCTTGGCCACGGTGATGACCCGGCTGACGCCCTTGGCGTCGGGCAGGAAGGTGCGGACCTTCTGGCCCTCCAGCACCAACGTGCCCTTCAGGCCGTTGAGGGAGCCGTTGGAGGCCTTGTCTCCGGCCATCTGGTAGAGGGACCCGTCGGAGAAGAGCATGGCGGTCTCCTTGCCGTCGGGGCCCCGGGCGTTGGAGGACACCAGCACCATGTCGGACACGGTGGTCAGCCCGGCGGCGGCCAAAAAGCCGCTGGCGCCCTTCTCCCCCTGGACGTCCGCCCGGAGGAGGTTGTTGAAGAGGATGGCGGCGTCGCTCCGGCTCAGGGGGGAGTTCCCCTTGGTGGTGTCCACCCCGTCGGTGAGGCCGATGGAGGCGGCGAAGGACAGATAGCTGTCCGGCCACACGCCGCCGATGTTCTCGTCCTTATACCCCAGGACTCGAAGGAGAATGGTGGCCGCCTGGCCCAGGGTGACGGTGCGGTCCGGGTAGAACTTGCCGTCGGAGAAGCCGGAGATGGCCTTCTTCCCCTTGGAGGCCATGTTGATGTAAGCCGCCGCCCAGTGAGAGGGCTTCACGTCCGGGTAGACGGTGACGGTGCGGTAGAGGCCCAGCTCGTCTTCGGCGTTCAGGGCGCAGACCACCATCTTGCAGAACTGGGCCCGGGTGAGCTGGCCGTTGGGACGGAAGTTCCCGTCGGAAAAGCCGTCCATCACGCCCATGAGCCGCAGGGACTCCACGGAGGCGTAGGCGTCGCCCCCCAGGTCGTAAAAGCGGTTGGCGGGCGGCGCGGCCTGGGCGGGCAGGACCAGCAGGGAGGCCGCCGTCGCCAGTACCAGCAGCAGGGACAAAACGCGTTTTTTCATAGTCTTCCTCCTATTACTCTGCCCGCAGGGCTTCCACGGGCTGGAGCTTGGATGCCTTAATAGCCGGGTAGCTGCCGAAGATGAGGCCCAGCAGCACGGAGAAGCCCAGGGCTCCCGCCGTCACGGCGGCGGAGGGGTAGATGGTCATGTGGAACAGCAGGTTCCCAGCCACATAGCAGCCCAGGGTGCCGATTAAAATGCCGATGATGCCGCCGATGCCGCAGAGCATGGCGGCCTCGATCAGGAACTGGGTGACGATGCTGCTCCGCTGGGCGCCGATGGCCCGGCGGATGCCGATTTCCCTTGTCCGCTCCGTCACCGTCACCAGCATGATGTTCATGATGCCGATGCCGCCCACCAGCAATGAGATGGCGGCGATGCCGCCCAGCACCAGGGAGATCATGCCCATCTGCTCGTTCATGCTCTGCTGCCAGCGGTCGTCGGGGCTGACGTAGCTGTCGCCTGTGGCGGGGTCCACCAGGCCCTTCAAAAAGCCCCGGATGCGGGTGGCTACCTCCGTGGTGGAGACGCCGTCCTTGGCCTTGATGGTAAAGTTCTCAATCCGGTCCCCGCCCAGCAGCCGCCGGGCGGTGTAGGGCAGGAGGATGATGTTGTCGATGGTGCTTCCCTGGGCGTCGCTTCCGGTGATGCGGGGGGCGTAGACCCCCACCACCTCGAAGCTCTGCCCGTTGAGCTGGAGGAACTTGCCCACCGGGTCGGCGGCGTCGAAGAACGCCTCCGCCGCCTGGGAGCCCAGGACGCAGACCTGGTTGTACCGCTCAATGTCCAGCTCCCCCAGGTCCCGGCCGTTGGAGATGGTCAGGTTGTTGCAGGCGCTGTACTGGTTGGAGACATAGTAGACGTCCGGGGGCCGCTGGCCGGTCATGTTCCCCATCTCGTCATAGTCCCACTCAAAGTTGGAGGAGTTTTTGGTGCCGTAGACCACGTTGACGCTGGCGTAGGCCTCGGGCGTGATGCCCACGATGTACTGGGGGATGGACTTGCAGTAGGCGTACAGGTCCGGGAAGTAGTCCTTTCCCGCCGGGACCCAGTTGCCGTTTTCATCCTCTGTGTACACATAGCTGTAGACGTTTACCGTGATTTTGTTGCTGCCCATGGCGGAGAACTGCTCCATGGTTTTGGCCGCGTAGCCGCTCATCACCGAGACGATGGTCATCACCGCCGCGATGCCGATGATGACGCCCAGCATGGTCAGCATGGACCGGCCCTTTTTGCCGATGATGGATTTCCAGGCCATTTTCACTGCCTGCCGGATGTTCAAAGCCAGTCCACCTCCTGTTCCTTGTCCTCCACGATCTTCCCGTCCGTCAGGCGGACCACCCGGCGGGCCGTGGCGGCGATGCCGTTGTCGTGGGTAATCAGGATGACCGTGGTCCCCTCCCGGTTGAGCTGCTGGAGGAACTCCAGCACCTCGTGGCCCGTCCGGGAGTCCAGGGCGCCCGTGGGCTCGTCGGCCATGATGATGGGGGGCTTGGTGGCGATGGCCCGGGCGATGGCCACCCGCTGCTGCTGGCCGCCGGACATCTCCGTGGGCTTGTGCTTGACCCGCTTGGAGAGGCCTACCCGGTCCAGGGCCTCCAGGGCCAGGTCATAGCGGTCGTCGGCCCCGATGCCCTGGTAGATCAGGGGCAGCTCCACGTTCTCAAACACCGTCAGAGACTGGATGAGGTTGTACTGCTGGAAGATGAAGCCGATCTCCTTGTTGCGGATGCGGGAGAGTTCCTTGTCCGTCAGCTCCTTGACGTCGGTGCCCTCCAGGAGGTAGTCCCCCCGGGTGGGGATGTCCAGGCAGCCCAGCACATTCATCATGGTGGACTTGCCGGAGCCGGACTGGCCCACCACGGCGACGAACTCCCCCTTTTCGATGGTGAGCGTCACCCCGTCCAGGGCCCGGACCTCGCTCTCAAGACCTTCGCCGTAGATCTTGTAGATGTCCTTTAACTCAATCAGATTCGCCATATCAGTAACCCCAGGGGTTGGCCGTCTGGATCTGGGTGAAAACCTCGGTGCCTTCCTCCACGCCGGACTTGATTTCCACGTTGTAGTTGTCCGAGATGCCGATCTCCACCGCCACGGGCCAGAAGCCCTCGGGGATGGTCTCGTCGGCCATGATGCCCTCCACAGCGTTTTCCGGCTTGTCGCCCTTGACGTAGACCACCGTCATGGTCTCGCCCTCCTCGGTGGAGACGGTGCGGACGGACTGGAGGGGCAGCACCAGGCAGTTGTCGTTTTCGCTGGCGGTCAGTTTATAATTTATGTAGCTGTTGACCTGGAGGGTTTCCTCCGCGTTGTCCACCGAGATCACCATGGGGTAGGTCGCCACGCCGTTGTTGATGGTACTGGAGAGGCTGACGCTCTCCACCATACCCATGGCCATGGTGCCCCACTGGTCCAGCTCCACCATGGTTCCCGCCTCCACGGCGCTGACGTTCCGTTCGTCCACCGTGGCGTTGACAATCAGGGAGGAGGTGTCCGAGATGGTCACCACCGTGGTGTTGGCGGCAATTTCGTCTCCCGGCTTCATGGTCAGGCCGATGACCTTGCCCGCGATGGAGGCCACGGCGGAGCAGTTCGCCAGGTTCTTCTCGGCGGTCTCCAGGGTCTTCTGGGCCTCCTCCAGGCTCTGCTGGGCGGAGAAGATCTCCGCCTCGCTGTCCTCGCCGTCCACCCGGACCAGGACCTGCCCGGCGGTGACCTGGAGGAAGTCCACCAGGGAGCTGGAGAGGACCGTGCCGTTGACGGTGGATTTCAAATCGCCGGTGCGGTAGTACTCCAGCTTGCCGGGCTCGTAGGGATAGATCGTCTCGCCCTCGGGGGTGGTCACCGTGGCGGAGGCCGCCATCTCGGCGGTGAGGGCCCCCTCGTTCTCCACCAGAATGTCGGCGGAGAAGAGCTTGGTGCCCTCCGGCGTGATGCGGCTGACCATGTGGACCGCCTCCACCGTGCCGGGGAGGGAGCTCATCAGGGCGGGGATGGACACGTCCATGCTCTGGCCCTGGTGGATCATGCCCTCGTAGGCGTAGCTGTAGTACTGGGTGAGCCGCAGGCGGGTGTCGTCCGCCAGCACGGCCAGCTTCTGCTCCTTGCTGATGGTGTCCCCGGGATTCAGGTCCACCACCTCCATGAGCTTGCCGGAGTAGCCCGCCGCCAGGTTGAGGCCCGCCACGTCCTTCAAAAGGGCGTTCAGCTGCTTCTCCCGGCCCAGCACGTCCTGCCGGGCCTTGTCCACGGCGGTGCGGGCGGCGTCGGAGTCGATGACGAAGAGGGGCGTCCCCGGCTCCACCGTGTCGCCCTCGTTAACATAGACCTCGGACACCGTTCCCGTGGTGGCAATGGTGATGGTCTCGCTGTCTTTTGCCTTGGTCAGTCCGCTTCCCTCCACCGTGGAGGTGATGGAGTTGTACTGCACCACGTCGGTGAGGACCTCGGTCTCGTCCCCGCCCTTCTTGGCGGACAGGAATTTCCAGACCCCCAGGCCGATGGCGATGAGGACCAGGAGGATGATAAACCACCGGACGATCTTCCGGCGCTTTTTCCGGGGCATGCCCTTCCACTTCTTCCAGAGGGAGGTTTTCTCCTCGGCGGGCGCTTCAGGCGCGGGGGGCGGGGCCGCCTCGGGGGCCGTCTGGACGGCCTCGGTCTGCTGTTCGCGATCCATGACTTCTGACATAGGCTTTCTCCTTCACCGGTTGGATGGAATTTCTTAAGACGGCGCTCCCCTCCGGGAGGCCCGCCGCCGGGATGGCACAGGGACAGGATACCAGGGACCTGCATCAAAACTGTATCATTGATACTAGAGCAGTTTGCCAGGGAAAACAACAACAAAACGGTTACAGATTTCTTAAGATTTTCTGAAGCTCTGGGTACAGTCCCCTTATAAGGTAGACGGATGAAGGGCTGGAAGGGTTTCCGGAAAACCTGCACAAAAATATGGAAGCGGAGGCGGGGATTTCCGTCAGGGTCTCCCCCCAGGAAAAAACCGCCCCGAAGCGGGGCGGTTTTGGGGGAGCTCAGGCGGCGGCCTTCTTCGCCATGGTTCTCTGATAGAACACCATAGCCGCCAGGGCCACGAGGCCTACCACGTCCGTGGCGGAGCCGGGGACCATCATAGCCAGGCCCGCGACCACCAGGGCCAGGCGCATCCACTTGGGGATGGGCCGGAACAGGAAGCCGTTCAGGGCGGCGGCTACGCCGAAGATGCCAAGCAGGGCGCTGATGACGATCTGCACCACCTCGAATACGCTGGGGTCGTTGACAAAGAGCATCGCCGGGCTGTAGGCGAAGATATAGGGGACGATGAATGCCGCGATAGCCAGCTTTGTGGCGTTGATTCCGGTTTTCATGGGGTCCGATTTGGCGATGGCGCTGCCGGCGTAGGCCGCCAGGGCCACGGGGGGCGTGATGTCCGCCACGATGCCGAAGTAGAACACGAAGAAGTGGGCGGGGATCTTGCCGATGCCCAGCTGAATCAGAATGGGGGCGCAGGTGGAGGCCATGATGCAGTAATTTGCCGTGGTGGGCACGCCCATGCCCAGGACGATGCAGCACAGCATGGTCAAAAACAGGGCGATGAACATGGAGACGGGCGGATAGGGGATCATATTGCTGATGTTGATAACTCCGTTGATGAGCTTGGAGGCCAGGCCCGTCACGGTGATGCACCCGGCCACCATGCCCGCCATGGAGCAGGCCACGGCCACGGTGATGCAGCTCCGGCCGCCGGCCTCCAGAGAGCTGACGATCATGGTGGCGGTGTCCTTTACGAAGTGGACCGCGCCGCCCTCGGCGTGCTGGGTCCGGCTGTCCAGGAAAATGTGAGGCAGGCTCACCACGATGGCAAGCAAAATGGCGATGGAGGCGGAGAACTGGAGGGTCCGGGTGTTGGTGGAGACCATCCACACCAGGACCACCAGGGGCAGGAGCAGGTAGATGCTGCGGATCAGGATGCCGAACTTGGGCAGCTGGTCCCGGGGGACGCCTTTCAGGTCCAGCCGCCGGGCCTCCAGATGGACGGCCAGGAAGATGCCCGTGAAGTACAGCAGGGCGGGGAGGATGGCCTTCACCGCCACGTTGGCGTAGGTGGTATCCATATACTCCGCCATGAGGAAGGCCGCCGCGCCCATGATGGGGGGCATGATCTGCCCGCCGGTGGAGGCCGCCGCCTCCACGGCCCCGGCGAACTCGCCCTGGTAGCCGGTCCGCTTCATCATGGGGATGGTGACGGAGCCGGTGGTCACGGTGTTTCCAACAGACGAGCCGGACACCATGCCGCACAGGGCGGAGGAGATGACCGCCACCTTGGCGGGGCCGCCGGAGGTGCTGCCCGCCAGGGAGTTGGCGAGATCAATGAAGAAGTTGGAGATGCCCGTCCGCTCCAGGAACGCGCCGAAGATGATGAACACGGCGATGAACTTGGCGCAGACCTGAATGGGCGTGGCCATGACGCCGGAGGTGCCGTAAAAGAGCGTATAGATGACCCGGGCCAGGTTCTGGCCGCTGGCGAAGGTGTAAATCAGCAGCGCGCCCACCACGCAGAGAATGGGCAGGCCCACGCAGCGGCGGCATAGCTCCGCCAGCACCAGGATGGCTACCACGCCGATGGCCAGATAGAACCAGGCGTTTGGAATGGCGCTCTCGCTGGCGGGGTTGATTTTCGCCGCGCTGGTGATGACCATGACCAGGGAGTTGTAATTGACGCAGTAGTAGAAGAAGGAACCCGCCCCCAGCAGCATCAGGACCACGTCGTACCAGGGCATGGAGTTGGGCTTCACGTGGTCCTTCCGGGCGGGGTAGGTGAGATAGCCCATGATGGTGATGAGCCCCAGGAAGGAGGTCAGCCGGATGGGCAGGTCCCAGGTGCAGCGCAGGGTCATCCAGATGCAGTACAGGGAGAACAGGGCCATGACCACGCCCACGACCAGCTTGGGCTTCCCCTCCCAGATGCGGGTGGCGGATTCCCGGTCGTACTTCCGCATGACCTCTTCCATGTCCGCCGCAGTGCCGATTTCCACGTCGGGAAGGTTCTTCTTGTCTTTCTCGCTCATTGGCGACGCCTCCTTATTAAGATAGAGTAAGGCCCTTGCCGTATTGAAGGGACGGCGGGGGAACGCTGTCCTTTCAATGCGGCAAGGGCCGCGTAAAGCGGCCCTTGCCAAAACTGGCTCGGGTTGGAGATTAATAAGTCCCGGCGGGGATGGTGTAGGCGCTGTAGTAGGGAGAGGACTCCAGCAGGGCGTTGGTGTGCTCCTCGTCCAGGCTGACCAGGTACACGGGGCCGCTGGTGGCCAGGTCCACGATGGCGGTGGTGGGAGCGCCCGCCACCACGAAGGCCGCGTCGATTTTCTTATCCTTCAGGCTGTCCGCGCTGTCGCCGAAGCCCTGGTACACCGGGCTGATGCCGGAGTCAGGATCGATGTCATAGGCGCCCAGCACGTCCACGGCGTTGAACCACACGCCGGAGCCCCGGTCGCCGATGGAGACGGACTTGCCGGCCAGGTCGGCCACGGACTTGATGTCCGGGTTGGTGGTGACGATCTGGACCTGCTCCATATAGAGGGCGGCCACCACGGAGAAGTTCTCCACCTTGGCGTCAAACAGGCGCTCGCCGTTGTAGGCGTAGCTCATGACGTCGGACTGGACGAAGCCCAGCTGGATGTCCCCGGCGGCCAGGTCCTCGATGTTGGCCTTGGAGCCGCCGGAGGTCACGGCGGTGACGGAGACGCTGGTATTATTGGAAATATAGCTGGAGAGCACGCCGCCGAAGGCGTAGTAGGTGCCGGACTCGCCGCCGGTGCCGAAGGTCAGGGCCTTGGAGGAGCCGGAGCCCGCGCCGTCCTTTACGGAAGCGACTTCCTTGCCCTTCTCGGCGAAGTACTTGGCCGCGCCGGGGTGATAGGGCACGGAGGTGACGGAGGAGGCGAAGTCCAGGTCCAGCTCGCCGCCCTTGGCGTGCTGCTCGGTGATGGTGGGGATGTTTTCAAAGATGGCGGAGGTCAGGGCATAGATGTCCTCCTCGGGCACGTCGTCCCGGGCGATGACCACCGCGCCCACGGCCACGGTGTTGGTGTCCTCAGCCACAGCGGAGGTGCCGGAGTCCGCGGGGGCGGAGGTATCGGCGGGAGCAGAGGTGTCCGCCGGGGCCTGGGTATCGGCGGGCTTGTCACCGCCGCAGGCGGAGAGGAGCATGGCCAGCATGAGAACGGCCATCAGCAGAGAGAATTTCTTTTTCATCGTTCTTCCTCTTTTCAGGATTGGATTTTGCGAGGGTTGGCATCAACTCTTGCAAGTGTACGCTTATCATACCATAAAATCCCCATTGTTACAAGGGGACATTTTAGCATAGTAAATAATTTTTGCAAGTTAACATGAATATTCCTGCATGAGAGGGCGTTTTTGTGAAAGTTTTCGGGCAGTTTTCCCCGGAGACGGAGAAACTGCACAAAGCCGTTCCTTCCAAAAAGAGGAATTTTGTGCAAAAATACAGGCCGCCCCTTCCAGGGCGGCCTTTTGGGTACGGTTTACAC
>CAJUOD010000001.1:27003-77500 GCA_910587875.1 uncultured Oscillibacter sp.
TTTTCGCCAGCCTGAAGCCGCCCGGAGGGCGGCCTGCGGCAAGGCGTTTATACGATCTTCCGGAGGACCGGAGCGGCCTCCTTCTCCTCGGCCAGGCAGCGGATGATGTCCTGCCGGGTGACGATGCCGATGAAACTGTTCAGATCGTCCACCACGGGGACGAAGTTGTGCCGGACGATGGTTTCCAGCAGCTCGTCCACGGAGGCGGTGATGCGGACGGAGGGATTCTCCCGGAGGATGTCCCGGACGTGGAGCCGCTCCAGCTCCTTCACGGAGCAGGGACAGGGGGAACCCTCGTCGGGGAGGAGCCGCCAGAGGAAGTCCCCCTCGCTGACGGTGCCCACATACTGGCCCTTGCGGTTGATGACGGGGACGGCGCTGCGGCCGTGGTGCCGGAGCTTCTCCAGCCCCTGGCGGATGGTGTTGTCGTCGAACAGGTAGGCGACGCGGTGCTTGGGCGTCAGAAGGTAAGCGATATTCACAGTATAGCCTCATTTCTGATGGGCAGGCGGGCGGGCCCGCCTGGGTCATAGTGGGGTCGGGTGCATATCTATAATATACAGGAAGGGCCTGGATAATTGGTGAACAGTTTATGAAATCTGCCGGAGAAAACGGAACAGGGCCAGCCTGGCGGCTGGCCCTGAACCTTATTGTTTGGAAGATTGGATGAAAAGAAGTTTTGTCTCTTGCAAGTATTAAGATACAGGAGAGTTGTTAAGGAAACCAGCGTCAAATGTTACAAAAGTCTTAAATCTTATGTCAACCATTTTTCCGAAGATTGGAAAAGAACTCGGACAGGACGGCCTGGCACTCCTGCTCCAGCACGCCGCCCACCAGAGCGGGAGGATGGGGGAAGTCCTCCATGAAGAGGTTGGTCACCCCGCCGCAGGCCCCGAAGGCCGGGTCCCGGGCCCCGAACCAGACCCGGCGGATCCGGGCGTTCAGAATAGCTCCGGCACACATGGGGCAGGGCTCCAGGGTGACGTAGAGCTCACAGTTCTCCAGCCGCCAGGAGCCCAGGGCCTCGTTGGCCTGGGCGATGGCCTCCATTTCGGCGTGGGAGGCGGCGGCGCGGGTTTCCTCCCGGCGGTTTCGCCCCCGGCCCACCACCACGCCCTCCCGGACGACGACGCAGCCCACGGGGACCTCCCCGGCGGCGGCGGCCTCCCGGGCCAGGGCCAGGGCTTGTCTCATAAAAATTTCCTGCATGGGGGTCCCTCCTGTATGAAAGCTGGCATATTTGTCCAGACTCGCCATATAACGTATTATACAGGAGGGACAACGCTATGAAAACCACTTTCTTGAAAAAAACCCGGCAGGACCCGGAGCTGCTGGCCCTGAAGGAGGAGCTCCAGAGCGCCAGGGGGGACCTGTCCCTGGCCTACCGGCGGTTCGACCAGGCGGTGGACCCGGAGCTGGTGGAGTCCTGCATCTATCAGATCAAGGCGGAGAAGGCCCGGTGCAACTATCTCATCCGGGCCATTAAGGAGCGGAGCCCGGAGAGCTTCCTGCCCCGGCTGGAGGGCGAGGCGGCATGGATCTAAATCAGAAGATCATCGCCGCCCTGCTGGCGGGGTTCTTCCTCATCGCCCTGCTGCGGGTGTTCAGCGCCCCGCTGAAGCTGGCGGTGAAGGTGCTGGCCAACACCCTGCTGGGCTTCCTGGCCCTCTGGGCGGTGAACGCCACCGCCGCCGTGACGGGCGTCGCCCTGGGGGTCAACGTCTGGAACGCCCTGGTCATTGGAGTGCTGGGGCTTCCGGGCTTTGTCCTGCTGCTGCTGGTGCAGTGGGTGCTGTAGGGAGTACATAGGGGCCGGTCCCGGGCGGGGCCGGTTCTTTTTTTTGGCGGATAATTTCAATTTGAACTTGAGAATTTGAGAGATAACCGGAGATTATCGGAGAAATTCAAAGGATATGCGTGGCCGGTGAAAAATCCTGTTGACATTGCGGGGAAGGCATGGTATAAATAACCTTGCTCCGCAAGGAGCTCTTGATTTGTGAGACCAAATGGAAAATATACTGATGGAGGAACGACCATGTCCACTTTTATGGCAAACAAGGCCAACATTGAGCGCAAGTGGTACATCCTGGACGCCGCCGGAAAGCCCCTGGGCAAGACCGCCGTCCGGGCCGCCGACCTGCTGCGCGGGAAAAACAAGACCACCTTCACCCCCCACGCCGACTGCGGAGATAATGTCATCATCATCAACGCGGGAAAAGCGGTGCTCACCGGCAAAAAGGGCGAGCAGAAGATTTACCGCACCCACTCCGGCTGGGTGGGCGGCCTGAAGGAGACCCCCTACCGCATCCTGATGCAGGAGAAGCCCGAGGTTGCCATGCGCGTGGCCGTCCGGGGCATGATGCCCAAGAACACCGTGGCCAAGGATTCCCTGAAGCGCCTGCACATCTATGCCGGCGCCGAGCACAAGCAGCAGGCCCAGAAGCCCATCGCCCTGGACGCTGAATAAGGAGGAGGAAGCGTATGTATCAGTCTAAGAAGCCTTATCTGTATGGTACGGGACGCCGGAAGTCCTCCGTCGCCCGGGTCCACCTGTTCCCCGGCGGCACCGGGAGCATCACCATCAACGGCCGGGATATCGACGATTACTTCGGCCTGGAGACCCTGAAGATGGTCGTCCGCCAGCCCCTGGAGGCCACCGGCAACACCGGGAAAATGGACATCGTGGCCACCGTCTCCGGCGGCGGCGTCACCGGACAGGCCGGCGCCCTGCGCCACGGCATCGCCCGTGCCCTGCTGCTGGCCAGCGAGGACAACCGCCCCATCCTGAAAAAGGCCGGGTTCCTGACCCGCGATCCTCGCATGAAGGAGCGCAAGAAGTACGGCCTCAAGGCCGCCCGCCGCGCGCCTCAGTTCTCCAAGCGCTGAGTCTTTCCCCTTCGCTTCAAAAGCGGAGACCTCCGAGAGGTCTCCGCTTTTTTGCATCCGCAGAGGATCAATAGAAGTTGTTCCGCCCCTGGTCCATGCCGCTGTTCAGGCCGCTCTGCCGGAGGAGCTGGGCGCAGGCGTCCCGCTCCCGGGTGTCGTAGAACTCAATATATTTCAGCGCGTAGATATCGCAGGCGATATAGCGCTGGCGGCCGGGCTGGAAGATGATGATGTGGTCGTTCCCCACGTCGTGGAGGATGCCCTCCCAGGTGGTGGTCCCCTGGGTGCCGATGAGGAAGGTGGCGGTGACGAAGCTCCCCCGGTTCCGCAGCAGCATGGCCTTCATGGAGCCCAGGAAGGCCTCGCTGGTGCTGGTGGGGGATTCGATGACCTCAATGGGCTGATGGGTCTCCAGGTCCAGGGTCCCGCTATTGCCCTCAAACTCATTGCGGGCGGCGGGGACGCCTCCGGCGGCGGAGGGAGCGGGCTGGGACTGGGCCGCCGGGGCGGGGTAAGACTGCTGGGCCGCCGGGTAGGCCTGGGCCGCCGGGTAGGTCTGGGGCCGCTGGGGCGCCGGGGCGCTGACGTCGGTGTCGGTGGTGGTGGTCGTGACAGGGACGGGGGCTCCATGGGCTCCCGCCGAGGCGGAGGCCGTGGTGGTGGTCGTGGTGGACGTGGTGGTGTGGGCGTGGGCGGCGGGCTGGGGGGCGCTGATCTCAGAGGACCAGTCCGTCAAGGGCTGAGACATATAGCGTGTGTTGGGCATGATGGACACCTCTCAAGTTTTATAGTATGCGTCGGTAGAATTATATAAATTATGTAATAAAGAAAGAGCGCCGCCCTACTGGAGCCGCGCGCCGCCGGAACATCCTTTTTTCACAAATACAGAAGAAAGAAGGATGAATATGCAGGATTCTGAAACCATGGCCAACATGATGAAAGACCTGACTCAATACATCATGATGCCAAAATTAAGATACGCCCGGGGGATTGGCACATATGTCTCCTACGACATCGTAGCCTATGACTGCTTTTCGCGTGACATTGTGACAATCGTCCCGGACGTAACGCCGGACCGAGATCTGGCGCTTCGCATGGTGGAGAAGTTCAACAGGTATCAGCTTGAGCCCTGTCACCTGCTGGATGCTGTCCACGACATGCTGGATTAAGTATCCCACACAGCCAAAGCGGCTATGCGCCGGGCGGGAGGAACAGCTCCCGCCCGGTGTTTTATTATAATATAATTCCATAATGATATAAATGCATGTTTTCACCAAAATTATACTTATGGAATTATGGTATACTTCCATAAGTATCGGCTATAATTTTTCCACTCTGAAACGAGGTGTGGAAATTGGCGAATCCAAAGGCCCAGCAAGAGGCAACTGCTCGATACAACAAGAAGGCTTATGACAGGATTGATGTTATTGTACCAAAAGGAAAACGTCGAATTATAGCGGATTTTGCAAAAAGCAAAGGAATGTCTACAAATAAATTTATCAACGAAGCCATTAATAAGGCGATGATGGAAGAGAACGCCTGAACGTCATTTTTGCAAGTTCTCTGTGCTCCACCGCAGATGGCAGTAACTCCCAGCACATTGCCTAGCGGCAGCAGCTAGCGGTGGCACGTGTCACGTGTGCTGTGGCGCTGCATGCCGTTTCATATGGTGTGTGAGTTTCTCCTCCTGAATTTGCCGAATACGATTTTATAACAGCCGGCTAAGTGGATGTCAAGGATAGAGATACAAAGAGACTGCATAATTTGCGGAGTGAAAGAAGGCGCACCATAGCAGGCCCGCTCGATGCGAGCCTCACAGCTACAGGAAATTGTCTGTCACACCGCGGCGGGAAGCACCGGCTGATATATCGTGCCGTCCCGCATGATCGCAAAGATCACAGCGGTCATCTTCCTGGTCACGTGTCCGATGATGTTCATGTACCGCATACCTTCCGAAGCCTTCTTTTCGTAATAGGCTTTGAACATCGGGTCGTGCTGTACCGCAACGGCGCTGGCCATCCAGATCGCTCTGCGCAGATAGGGGGAACCACGCTTGGACATATGGACTCCAATGGATTTCAACTCTCCGGACTGCTTCACCTTCGGGTCTAGGCCGGCATACGCAGCCAGCTTGTCGGCGGAGGTGAAAGCGGAGATGTCCCGAATCTCGCTGAGGATCACGGCGCCCAGCACCGGCCCGATGCCGGAGATAGAGGTAAGCGTAGAGCCAAACTGAGAAAACAGTTCGCCGATGCGGCGTTCCAGGATGGCGGCCCTGTCCTGAAGGGACTGGAGCTGATCCAGGTACAGCAGGAGCAGAGTGGAGTACACGCCCTCGCAGTCCGGGATGCCGAAGCTGTTCCCGGCGAGTTCCTTGAGCTGCCGCGCTTTCCACTCCCCGAAACGCCCGTTGCTGGCGGTCCAAAGTATCTCCGTCAGTTTCCCAAGCTGCGCTCTGGCTAACTTCTCGGGGGTGGGATACTGCTTCAGGACAGCGACAGCCGACTTGCAGAACAGCTTATCAAACTGGCCCTCGAACTCGGGGAAAACCTGGTCCAGCAGGGCGGTGATCTTGCGCTTGAGGTCGCTGCCCATGTCGATGAGATAGAAGCGGTTCCGGCACAGCTCCCGCAGAGCCAGGAGCTTCTCCTGCGGCACACTGCTGGCCTTGTACCGACCAAAGCGGATCGTCTCCGCGATGACCAGGGTGTCGATGCTGTCCGTCTTCGCTTCGCGGATGAACAGGCCGCGCATGGCGTCGGTCTGTACCGGGTTGAGCAGCACGACCTGATACCCCTCCTTCCTCAAGCGGGTGTAAAGGGCCAGCCAATAGTGGGCGGTGGACTCCATGGTAAAGATGAAGTCGCTCTTATGGTTCGTGAGCTTCCGCACTCTCTCCAGCAGCGCGTTGAAGCCGGAGCAGTTGTTGCGGATGGGAAAGGGCTTGCAGACGGTCTGCCCCTCAGAGTCAATGACGCGGACCATGTGGCTGCGCTTGGCGATGTCGATCCCAACGATGAACATAGTAAACACCATCCTGCTGAATTTTGCAGACAGTCCTCGCGCTCTTATGAGTCATACCCTGCTTCGAGATCAGCGGAAAGCTGGCGCTCCCGCATCCGGCTCAACAATGAACGCTCATAAGATAGAGGTCCCATGCTGCATGGAGCGGACGAACGCCGCAGGGATAAAAGAAGGGAACCTCTGCCTGCGGGGAGAGTATATCACCGCCGTACCCGGCGAGGATACCAATTCGCTTCAAACAGCCGCTGCATAACCTGTGGATATTCTTGCAGAACTCTCCCCTGGTTGAAATTATAGCAGGATAAAGGGCGGGGGTCGCTTTAGCGCCCCCGCCCGATGAACACCGCCCCGCAGAGCGGGTTGGGGATTTTCGTTAGGTGGTCGGTTTCGGCCTGTTGTGGCTGTGCCGGGTGGTCGGAATAGGCTAAAAAGGGAGGAAACCCGCACTGTTGACGGATTCCGCAGGTGGCTGTTTCAGGTGGTTTTAGAGAAATTCGGCGGGGACTGTGCGGGGGTCAGCTTCCGCCTCCTGGGGTCAGGCCGGGGGTCAGCCTCCCCGCAAAGTCCCACCGCTAGGCGCTTTTCCGTGGAGTCCACGCGGGGATATCGACCGTTTTTGGCACAGGAAGGCGGAGGGCTTCGGCCCTCCGCCTTCCTCACTTCTTCGTAGCCCTCAGCGTCATGACGGCCGCCTGGGCCCTGGTACAAAACGCACCGGGGCTGGTCCCGTCGGTGATGCCGCAGGCCTTGGCCTCCGCCAGCTCCTTGGAGAGCGTTGCGCTCACCGGCTGCTTCGCCAGGGCGCTCTGCATACGCCCCGCCAGCTTCACCAGATCCGCGTCCGTCAGCTTGTCGATGTTCAACTCTTCATCCTCCTCAAACCTGGGGCGCACCGCGCCCAAAATCACGCTAAATTTTCTCGTCTTCCGGCAGACCTGCCCGCCGTTGGACTGGCTTCCGCTCTGGCTGGTGTTTCCCTCAATGGCAACCACGCCGGAGGCCGTCACGCTCTCGATGATGCCCGTGTGGTCCGTGGCCGCGCCGCCGGGGAAATCGTAGATCACCACGTCTCCCGGACGGAAATCCTTCGTCACCCACTGGCCCGCCGCCTTCGCCGAGCGCATCAGCTCCCCGCAGGAAGCGGTTTTCTTCGGCAGAAGCCCCAGTGCCCCCGCCTGGGCGAAGACCCACATGACGAACGTCATGCACCAGGCGTAGCCGTCCAGGCCGAACCACTTGCCGTACTTCGTCCGGTTGCTCCCGGCGGGGCTCTCCTTGGTCCCCAGTTCTCCCCGGGCAACGGCAAGCACCTTCTCGGCGGTCATTCCGCGCCTCCAGAGACGATCTCCTTCGCCTGGACCTGCGCCTTTTTATTCTCCGTGTTAATCTCCCAGACGGCGCTTTCGATCATGTTGAGGACCGCCTCGGTGACCTCCACCCCCAGGGCACGGAGCTGGTCCTGCACGAACTGCTTTCTCTGGGTCCCGGTGGGGTCCTGGTCGTGGTACAGCTGCTCCGCCGCCCGAGCGAAGGACTGGACCAGAAGTCGGATGCGCTGCTGCGTGGCGGCGTCCGTGTTCGCCAGGAGCCACGCCTTGACCTTGGGGACCAGATACGCCAGCAGGCCCACCACGAAGGCCGCCAGCAGGTTTCCGATGATTTCATACAGATTCTCCATAATCATATTCCTCCTCCCCGCCGGTCTCCGGCGGGCTGTTTTTGCTCTGTCCGAAAAGTTTGCTGTCGTTGTGCTCAAAGATGTTCTCCACCACCTTCAGCACGCTTACGCCCAGGATGGTGCGGATGGCGGGCTCGGACAGCTCCGCCAGGGTCTGGACCTGCTGGAGCCGGACGGTGGAGTAAAGGGCGATGCCGTAGGAGATGAACACCCACACCAGGGCGCAGAGCTGGGTCGTCACAAAAAGCAGCCTCGTCACGCCCTGCAAAAGGCCCACAGAACGCTTCCCACGCCGCCCGAGGGCCAGCACCAGACCGATGCTCCCGGCGGCCAGGAGGACCACCAGAGCGGCCAGAAACAGCCTCATGCCTCCGCCTGCCTTTCCAGGTCCCCGATCCGGTGATTGGCCACCCGAATCTTTTCTTCCTGGACCTCCGTCCGCTCCTCCAGCTTGTACACCCGGTCGATGACCTGGTTGTGAACCTCCACTTTTTTCTCCAGCTGCTCCAGCCGGTACTGGGTGAGCTTGGAGCTCACCAGAATGCCCAGCACGGATCCCAGTCCGGACCCCGCCAGGCCGATCAGGGCCACAAGTACCGCGTCGCTCATGCACGTTCCTCCCTTCAAGTAAAATTTGACTGCCGCGTTAAGAAAGCCCCGGCGGCGGAAAGTTGCACGAAGCCGTCTTACCGCCGAAACACGCTCGGCTTTTTCAGCTTCCGCCGGAGGGCCCGGAATACTGCCTCCAGCCAGCGGAAGACGGGCCCCTCCCGGCGCTCTAGCAGGGCGGAGAGGAGCTTTCCCGGCGGTCTCCGCCTTCCCTGCCGGACCCGGACGGAAACGTCCGCCAGGGCGGGGATATTGGGCTGTTTTGCATGGCCCCTTTGCTTTGGCGGAAGGGGATGCCGGGAAAGCTCCAGGCCCTCCGGGACCAGTTCCGGGCGGTCCGCCAGCTCGCAGTACGCCTGGTAGGCCAGCTCGTCCAATGCCTCCGGGTGCTCCAGCACCGCCGCCTCTCCGCCCAGCAGCGTTCCGATGTTTCGCATGGCCCGCTGGACCGTGCGGAGGATGGCGGCGTGGTCCGTGCCGGTCAGCTTCCCGATCTCCCGGAGGGTCAGGCGCTCGGAGTAGCGCAGGTAAAAATACACGGTCTGTTTCGGCGTCAGGGCCAGCATGACGGCGCTCATGGCCTCCGGGTCTGTCAGGTCCACCCGGCTGGCCTCCCCTCGGAGCCGGGCCTCCGTCATGGCCCGCTCCGTCTCCTCCCGGAGCTTTTTCTTCGCCAGGGCAATGGTCCGGGAGACGGTGGACTTGTTGACGCCCAGCTCCCCGGCGATGGTGGGGATGTTTCTGCCGGAAAGATGCAGCTCGAACACTTCCCGCTGGCGGGGCGTCAGCAGGTCCAGGCCGCGGGCCGCCGCCGCTTTCATCCGGGCTCGGCCCTCGTCGATTTCCTCGTCCAGGGCCATGTCGGCCTGCCGCCAGTCCCGGTACTGCTGCGCGTCCGGGGCCCATGCGCCATCGACCCGCCCGCCGGATTTCCTGCGGCCCGCCGTGAAGGCCCGAAGCTGGTCGTTGACGTCCATCAGCTCCTCCCGGACCATGAAGAGGGCCAGGTTGTCCCCCTCGCCTCTGGCCTGAAGCTCCAGCTCGTACTTTTTCCGGGCCAGCAGTTCACGCTTGCGGGCCCGGAGCTCCTCAATGCTTTTCATCGTTCACCCTCCAGGCTCTCCAGCCCACGGCGGCGATTCCGGCGGAGCGGGGGACGTCATAGTATCCGTCCATCAGCCGCTGGATCTCCCGGATGTCCCGGAGGGCTTCCTGGAGGGGGCGGAGCTCTGCGGGGGAGGCTCCGGCGGCCTTCTTCTCCGCGACGCGCATGGCCAGCTTCGCCGACGCCGCCCGGTACTCCGCCGCCAGTTCCTTCATCGTCGCCATAAAAAACGCCCCCGTTCGTCTGCTTGACAAAACGGGGGACGGCGGGTATAATAAGCATAGAAGGGCGCTGCCGGTAAACGGTTAGCCCCTGGTCTTAGTCAAAGAAATGACCGTTACCTTGGGGAGGGGCGGTCATTTCCTTTTGCAAAGCTGGAAAACCAGCGTGGCAACGCCCAGGAGAACAAGCGTGTAAGTAAACAACTCACCGTATGTCACCATGGCAATCCCCCTTTCCGGGGGACAAGGGGTCCCCCTTGTTGTGGGGGGCCAACCGCCTACCGTTATGGCAGCGCACCTTCATTCGGCATCATACCATCCGCGCCGCGTTTTGTCAAATCCTGCCGCCCGCCGGGGCGGCTGTTCTTCTGCTTCAGCTCAGAAACTTCTTTATGTCTCCGCCTCCTCTCCGCCGGCGGGCCCCAGGTCCTCCCACCGCTCCGGCAGCTCTGAGGGGCCGTAGGCGTTATCCGCCGAGAGGCAGCGCCAGATGTGTCCAGACTGGACACAACACTCCCCCTCCTGCCAGAGTCCCCGGGTCCCCTGGGGCGGCTGGTACTCCGTGGCCAGGGCGGGATCGGTGGTGTGGCAGACGTCCCAGAGGGAGACCGCCTTGTCCGGGCTCCAGTCCGGCTGCTGGGAGGCGTCATGGGCCTGCCAGAGCTTGTAGACCCGGCCCTGCCACTTGTAGGGGGTCCCCACGGGCACGTCCGTGTAGTCCCGCTGCCGCCAGGTGGGGACCTCTGCGGCATGTGTGACAAGATAGGTCCCGTCGGCCTCCCCGGCCACGGACTTTTCCGCCAGAGCGGCGGCGTCCGCCGCCCCCTTGCTCCGCATAGCGTCCAGCGCCAGCGTATGGATATCAGCCATGGCTCTCCACTCCTTCCTCATACGCAGAGGCCAGCTCCGCCTCCTTCGTCCGGGCCGCAGTCACCTGACCGGACAACTCTGCGGTTTGGCCCTCCAGCTCCTCGATCCGGGCCTGGTAGCCCGTCACGTCGCCCAGGTACTGCTTTGCCGTAGTAACCGTGGCCACGAAATACCCGCCGCCGTGGTGGTATTCGATATTGGCCAGATCGAAGCCGTATCCCTCCGGGAGGCCTGTTTCCCCCTCCCGGCAGACGGGCAGACGCTGGACCGACGGCCTTGCCCAGTCGATGGCCTCGATGCTTTCCAGGGCCGCTCCGTTTTCCCGCTCAAAAATGATGCTGTAACTTCCGTTGACCGCGCCATTTCGCTGGATGGGCCCGGCGATCAGGCCGCCGATCTTCCAGTGCTTTCCGAAAATACTCATGCGCTCCGCTCCTTTCAGCCTACAAACAGAATTTTTCCGGGATAGGGGTCCGCGCTGGACAAGGTGACGGTCCCGGCCTCCCCGTCATAGTCCGCGCCTGTGCCAAGAGCGGCCCAGGTGTTCGTGATGTACTTTCCCTCCACCTGGTGAAAGACCTGGAAGCCGAAATCGCCACTTTTCCGCTTGTGGGTCTCCGGGGGAATGGCAATCTCATAGCCCAGGGACCCGTCGTAGGCGGGCGGGCCCTCCGCGCCGCCGCTCTCTCCGGCTTCGTCTGCGGCCTGGGTTTCCTCCGGCTCCTCCGGTACCCAGGAGGCGGGCGGCCCCCAGTCCTCCGCCGCGAAGGCGAAGACGGCGGACCCGGAGAAGTCCTGGGCCTCCAGGTCCCCCTCCTCATTGAAAACCGGGACCTGCCCCGGCGTACCGGTGATCTTGTCCTGCTTGGCTTCCAGATCGTCCTGATAAGCCGCTTCCTTCCAGAGGGTCCTGCGCTCCCCGTCCTCTTCCTGGGTGCCGGTGCAGATATATTCCCGCCCTGCCGCGCTGTCGAAATACCGGTCCCCGGCCTCCGCCTCCAGCTCCGGCCCGGGCGGGCCCTCTCCGGGCCGGACCTTGCCGGCGGACTCCGCCGCTTCCCGCACCTCCTTCAGCGCCTGCCGGATGTCCCCGTGGGCCTCCTTGTCCATGTCGTGGGACTCCATCGTCCGCTTCAGGTCCTTGAATTTCACAGTCCCGGCCGGGTCCACAATGAGGCCGATCTGCAGCTTGTTGGTCACCAGCAGCACGCAGTATATCTCCAGCTCAAAGCCGGGGCTCTCGCTCTCCGATGGGATCTCGATGCCCTTCGGGTCCTGCATGATAAGCAGGGCGGTCTCCTCGCTGTTTTCGGCGCTGTCCAGCACGGCGTTGATGAGCAGCTGGTTTAGGGTATAGCCCTGCGCAAGTCCCGTGTTGGAGAGCTGGACCCGGATGCGCTTGTGGTCCTCATAGCTCTCCAGGGAAACCAGGACCGTCTTTTGCCGCTGGTCCTTCAGCTCCGTCTGCGCATGCAGCAGCTCCTTGTCCACATACCCCGTCCCGGCGTAGGCGCTGGTCACGGTCAGCCGCTGCCCCGCCAGCTGGGCGTTCAGCAGCTCCACGCCGCTGTCCACAATGGTGGATTCGTCAAATAATGCCATCGGCAGTCACCTCCACAAAAATCGTCCTTGAGATTCCGGCGGGGCCGGCGCCGGCGTTGGCTTCCGCGTGGGTGTGATAGGGGGAAGCGTAGTCCGCCCGGAGCCGGTCCGGGTCCAGGCCCGCCGAGCCCGTCACGGACGCGCCGAGGCCCATGAACGCCGCCCCGGCAGATATCCGCGCCGTGCCGTGAGGCAGGTCCACGTCCTTGGGGATCCTCACCGCCGCGGTGATGGTCATGCCCCAGGAAGCGGTCCGAGCTCCGGCGTGGATCTCCGCCGGCTTCTCCGGCTGGAGCACATACTCCGTATCCCCCATGTGGGAGCGCAGGTTTTTGTAAAACCGCACCCGCTCCAGGACCTGGCGCAGACGCTCCTTGTCCAATCCCTCGTTGGAGACGTTCACGTCGAGGCGGAAGTGATAGGGCTTCCCCCCGTACTCGAACCACTCCCGCACCTTGGTCTCCGGGTAGATGGCGGAAATGGCCGTCTCCACGGCGGCCTTGGTGCCCAGCAGCTTGTGGACCTTCCAGCTTCCCTCCAGGGTCCGCCGCTTTTCCTCCAGGCTGTAATTGGGGTCCCACCAGTCCACTTTGAAGTCCCGGGCCAGGATATCCAGCAGGGGCTCCTCCAGGCGGCTGGCGGCGGGGTATATCCGCGCCTGGTCGATTTCCGCCCGCCGCCGGGCCAGGAACTCCGCCGCCGTCTCCGCCAGGGCGGCGACGACCGGGTCCTCCCGCAGCGCCGCCGGGAGGGTGAACAGAAGATTTTCCTTCGTTACACCATGGTCATTCATCCTCATATCCCCCATTGATGACCGTCACCGTCCCCAGCCGGGCCACCTGGGGAACGTCCTTCCCGCGGCCGTCCCGCAGCGCCGTGAACGCCGGGGCGGTCAGCTCCACCCGCTTCACGCCGGTGTCCATCAGCAAGCCCACCAGGTGGGAGGGATTGACGTCCCGCCCCAGCTTGGCCCCCTGCCAGGCGGTGTAGGCGTCCACCGCCTCCTGAACATCCGCCGCGATTTGGGCGGCGCTCTTGGCGGTCCCCCTTTGGGTGTAGTAGGTGAAGGCTACGGAGTACTCCACCTCCTCCGCGTCCTCCACGGACACAAGGTCCGTCAGGGGCCGCACGTCGTCGGCGGAGCAGGCCGCCAGAACCGCCTGTTTGATTTCCTCTCCCGCCAGGGTCCCGTCCCTCATCAGGACATACAGCTTCACAACGCCCGGTGTTGGGGAGGTGGCCGCCACGTCGCCGATCTCCGTGGAGACCTGTTTGGCGAAGTAGATATAGCCGCCCTGGGACCCGGCGCAGCTGTAGGAATCCATGCTCACTCTCATCAGCTCAAAGTACTCCTCGTCTGTGGCCCGGTCCGCGCCGCCGTCGGAGACGGTGGTGTTTTCGCAGGCGGAATAGTAGTCGTAGAGGTCCACAATGGTGTTGATTTGCCCGGGGAGAAAGCCGTTGCCCACGGTCCCGGCAGTCCGGCAGCGAACCGGCACATCGGCAAAGGTCTCCCCTATGGGGACATACGCGTCGGCAAAGGTCTCCCAGACCAGCTCTCCGTCCGTCACCCGGGTCCCGGCGGGAATGAGGATGGCGCTCTCCTGGGCCTGGGAGATATGGAAGCGTATGGTGCATACGGCCCGTTCCGCCTCCGGCCGGGGGCGGCAGTTGGTCAGCTCCGCCAGAGCGTCCAGGTTCTCCCCCTCCGCCCGGCTGGGGATATTCTGGTTGGCGGCGTAGTTCGTCAAGACCCGCTCCTGGACCAGCACGCTGGCGATCCACTGGAGAAAGAGCCGCTCCGGGCTTCCGGGCCGTACCGCGCCGCCGGTCAGCCGCTCATAGACCGCCGTTACCAGCGCCGTCACCGCTTCCGTATCCGTCGAAATAAATTGATATTCAGACTTTTCCGACATCGATCTCCACCTCCACCACCGGAATCAGCCGCCCCGGTCGGGCCGGGTCCAATTGAAAGTCAATGGCCGCGAACGCCGCCCGGGGCTCCCAGCGCTCCAGGGCCTCCCGAATGGGGGCCACCATCATTGTCCGGGCGATGGGAATGGGCTTGTCCACGAAATCCCAGGGCAGTCCAAAGTCCCGGTAGAGCGGGACGCTGCCCTGGGGCGTAGCCAGAATGACGGCGACATTGCGCAAAATGGCCTCCACCGTATCCGTCTCGCCCAGCCGCAGATGGCTCAAGTCCTGGGAAGATACCTTGTACCGCATAGCGCCTCCTCAGTCCCTCAAATATTCCTGCAATTTCAGCGACGCCACGGCGTGGTAGATCTCGCCGTTTCGGTCAAAATATTTCGCCTTGACGCTCAGGCCGGTAATGGTCCAGCGGTAGCGGCCATAGCCGTGGGTCCCGACGGTCAGGGGCAGGGTGGTCCCATTGCGCAAAAAGCGCCACAGCCGCCAGATCTCCGTCATGGGGTCCGTCCCCAGCTGGGCGGAGAAGGTAACGTCGAAGGCGATTTGGTCCGGGTCCAGTCCGGCGAACTCCGTCAGCGCGTTCCCGGCGTGGCGCTGGTGGACGCCGTACCGTGCGGAGCCGGACCACTGGAAATTGTCCAGGGTCCGCAGGGTCTCCGCCGACACCTCGAAGAAGACCTGATTTGGCGTGAGGCCGAGACAGCCGATAATTGCCATATGGTTCTCCTCTCGTCAGAAGAAATTCCGCCCGCTTCGCTTACTTTGCGGCGGGGGCCCCTTATTGGTCCGCCCACTGCCGGCAATCCCCCAGGGGCCCCAGCTCCCCCAGGATGAAGCCGTTGGCGTTGAACACCGGGATATAAATACACAGCACCGTGGCGTTGATTTTCGGCATCCAGGGCCGGATACGGAGGCTGTGGGTGTGGCTCTCGAACAGGGCGTACCCCGCGCCCCCCGACCGGGCCTCCGTCTCCTGGGGGCCGTCGTAGTCCCGGATGTAGGGCCGGGAGGCCACCACCGGCAGCCAGTCGGAGGTGACGCCGAGGTCCTGAAACTTCACCCGGGCCACCCGGCTGGCGGGGGCCGTCGCCGTCACGGTCCCCACCCGGACCAGGTTCTTTAAAATCGCTTCGTCCATCTCGCTGTCACAATCTCCATTCCGCTCCACCCGCCTGACGGCGGGCATCCGCTCCACTCCGTTTGCTCCGGCTCTCCCCACGCGGCAGGCCGCGCGGGGGCCCCGCTAATATCCTGTCAGGCACCGCCGCAAGCTGACCTGGGTGGCATAGCCGCCCCCGTCCACCGTGTGCCGGGCCTGGGAGACCATGTATTTCCCGCTCCAGCCGCCCCAGCCCGCAAGATTCACCGTGACGCCCGCCACCAGGGCGGGATTCCCCGGCAGGGTAAGCGAGGCGGTCCGCTCCAGCTTGTTGCGGAGCCGCAGGTGCTTTTCCGCCAGCTGTTTCGCCTCCCCGGCGCTGGCCACCCGGGCGGAGACCTCCAGGCACTGCCCGGATTTCGCGTCCATGCCCTCCGCCAGGGCCGTGCCCTCGACGCACTTGCCGCTGGAGGGGTCCACGCAGCTCACCCGGCAGGAGGCGTATTGGGTCCCCGCCGCCCCGGCGGACAGCTTGTACTTGGTGTAAGCTCCCGCCAGGGGCTTGGAGGTATCGGCCATTTGGATGGTCGTCACCGGCGGCTTTGCCTCATAGGCCGCCTGGTCGAACAGCGCCAGGAGACTGTCCGTCGCCTTCAGGGAGATCCCCGCGTCCCGGCAGAGCTTCTGCAAAAAGGAGATATCGCTGGCCTTTATCTGCTCCACCCGCCGGTAAAAAGGGTCCGCCGCCGCCTCGTAGAGGCAGCCCAGCCCCGCCGCTCCAGCGATCTCCCGGGCGATGCCGGAGAGGGTGTAGGCTTCCCAGGCCCTGGACTTCTTCGTCTGCCGGATGGCGGCGCTGAAGGGCAGGGCGGTGGCCTTGATGGTCACTGTGGCCGGCGGGCCGGAAGCCTCCACGCTGTCCAGCTCAAAGGACCCGCAGGGAAGGACCTCCTCCTTCCCGCCGCCCGTCCAGTTTTTTCGCAGAATTTTAGCGCCGACGCGCAGCCGCCCGGCGGCCGCCGCTTCCACGGCCTCCGTCAGCCAGCTTTGCAGCCACAGCCCGTCCCGGTCCTGGAGGGTGATCTGGAGGTCGTCCGCCTCTCCCTCCTCGTTGTCGGTGTAGGATAGGGATCTCAGGTAGGGGCGGATATCGCCCGTGATATCGGTCCCGTCGAAAGAGATCTCCACTTCCGCCCGCCGGGCGGCGTCGGAAGAAATTCCGCTCACGTTGCCTTCCCCCCTCTTTTCCACGGCGGCAAGGAGGGTTCCGCTTCCGCCTCCGGCACCTCCGGCAGCGCCAGCGCGATCCCCGCCGGAAAGATGTAGTACTCCCGGTATGGGAGATTTGCCCGGATCAGCTTGTCCGTATGATTGGTACTGCCCAGCTGGGTATAGGCGATGCTGTCCCACATATCGCCCTGCTTTGTAATGTACGTCTTCACCACATCGTCCTCCGTCTCGCGTCGGCCTGGGCTTCGGCCAGCGCCTCCCGGACCCGTTCCTTGAAATCGCCGCTCTCCACATAGTCCCGGATGGACTCCACCGTTTCCGCCGTGGCGTTCCCCTCTACCTGGACGGAGAACTGGACGCTGACGGAGCCAGGAGCGGACAGGACGGCCGCCGTCCGCGCCGCCGTCAGCACCCGCTCTCCGCCGCGGAAGGAGACCAGCTCCGGCCCCTGCTCGCCCACCAGGGCCATGCCGGGGGCGGCGTTGTCCGTCCCGGAGGCATACATGCGCAGTCCCCGGTCCGTCCTCCGGCCCTTGGAGCGCCCCGTTTCCGCTGTCGGGACCACGGCGGGCAGCGTATCCAGCGCCCCCTGCCACAATCCGGCAAAGGCGGCTTTCAAGGGCCCCTTCATGGCCTCCGCCTGGTCGATGTAGGCCTGAATAGTAGCTCTGGCGCTTTCCGCCGCCTCGGCGGAGAGGTCCATATCCCGGACGCTTTGGGTCAGTTCCTCCTGGAGCCCGCCCAGCTCCCCGGCGAGGCCGGAGGCGTATTCCGAGAAGCTTCCGGCGGCCTCCTCCTGGGCCTGCTGTGCCTCCTGGAAGTTCTTCACCATGTCCTCCAGGGCCTTCTTGTCGGTCTTGGAGGCCGCCGCCAGCCCGGCCACGAAATTCACTGTGTCCTTGTCCCCGGCGTTCAGCCCCGCCAGCAGCTCGTTCAGGCCCTCGATGTCCCCGGCGCTGTCCCGCACCGTCTGGAGATTTTGGTGATACTCCCGCCAGTATTCCGCTTGGCTCTCCAGCGCCCGGTTGACCGAGGCGGCGCTGGTGGGCGCGATTTTTTCAGCCTTTTCCCAAAGGGCGTACTGCCCCTCCATGGAGCCCAGGGCCGCGTCGTACGCCTCGTTGTATGCCGCCGCCAGGCGGTCGATCTCGTTCCGCACGCCTCCCAGGGCGTTCTCCAGCTCCGGCAGGGTCCCGGCCTGTTCCTCTGCGGCGCCGGTGAGGCTGTCCACCGCCGCCGCAAACTCGTTGATCTCCGCCTGAGCGGCGTCAGCGGCAGAGGCGCCTTCTTCCACGGCTTTCCGATAGGCGTCAATGGGGCGGGCTGCCTCCTGGTATTGGACCTGAAGATCAGAAACGGCCTCCTGGAGTTCGAAGTACTCCCGGGTCAGTCCGGTCCCGTTCCGCTGGGATTCCTCCATCAGCTCCGCCATGCGGTCCTGGGCCTTATACAGCGCCGTTTCCGCGGCGGCGGCCTTGGTCTCGGCCTCTGTCAGGCGTAGACGGTTCCTCTCCTGCTCCACCAGCGCGTCCGCCTGGGCGGCGTACATGGCGGTCAGCCGCTCCTGCATGGCCTGGGCCAGGGCGTTCTGTTTCCAGGCTTCCGTGCTGGCGCGCAGGGCGGCGGTGCCGCCCTCGATGGTGTTGGTGGTCAGGTCGATGCTTCCCGCCAGCTCGGGAACGGTCTCCGCCAGCAGGGACAGGATATCGTGGTATTCCCGCTGCCCCTGGGCGGAGAGGGCGGCGTAATCGCCCATGGCCTCCAGCTTGCCGATGTACAGATCCGCCACATTGGCGGCGGCCAGGGCCTCCTCCGCCGCAGTGTCATAAGCGGCGGCGGCCTCCTCCATGGTTTCTCCCATGCCCCGGGCGGCCTCCGTCAACTCCCTCACGGAGGGAACGCCCTCATTGACAGCGCTCGCCAGCCCCACCACGGCGGCGGTCACCCCCGCGATGGCGGCTCCCGCGCCCAGGACGGCCCCCACGGGCCCGGTGAACATGGCCGCCACATTCAGCGCCTGGAACAGCTTCAGCCCGGCGTTGACCCCAGTGACTGCCACGGCGGCGGCTCCCAGCGTGCCGGTAAAGGCCATGACGCCTTTGGTCAAGGCCGGGTGGTCCTGGATAAACTGATCTCCCCAGGTCAGCGCGTCGGTCCCGGCCTCCGCCAGTCCCCGCAGCTCCGGGAGGAACTGCTCTCCCACGGTGGTCTTCACCGCGTCCCAGGCGGAGTTCATCAGCGTCAATTGGCCGTTGAGGTTGTCCATGCGAATTTCTGCCATGCGCTCCGCCGCCCCGGCGCAGTCGTTAATGCTGGCGGTCAGGGATTGGTAATCCGCGTCCGTGGCGTTCAGGATCGCCAGGAGGCCGTTGTAGCCCCGCTGTCCGGCGATAGCCTGGGCGTTGCTCACCCGCTCCGCCTCCGTCATCCGCTCAAAGCAGCCCCGCAGCTCGTCCATCGTGCCGCTGAAGCTCTTCATGGTCCCGTCCGCCCGGACGGCGGAGTATTCGTACTCCCCGAAGGCCGCGCCCGTGAGGGTCACGCCCTCCAAAAGCCCGTTGAAAGTGTTCCGCAGGGCCGTCCCCGCGATGCTGCCCTTCACGCCGCTGTTGGCCATGAGGCCCATGGCCGCCGCCACATCCTCGATGCGGTACCCCAGCGCCCCGGCTACGGACGCGGACATCTTGAAGGTCTCCCCCATGATGGCCACATTGGTGTTGGAGTTCGTTGCCGCCGCCGCCAGCACGTCGGAGAAATGGGCGGTGTCCGCCGCCGTCAGCCCGAAGGCGCTGAGGCTGTCGGTGACGATATCGCTGACCTGGGCCAGGTCCTCGCCGGAGGCCGCCGCCAGCTGCAAAACGCCGTTCATGCCGGAGAGCATCTCCGCCGCGTCCCAGCCCGCCATGGCCATATAGCCCATGGCGTCTCCCGCCTCCTGGGCGGTGAATTTGGTGGAGGCCCCCAGCTCCTTGGCCTCCGCCGCCAGCGCCGCCATGTCCGCCGCCCCCGCTTGAGACAGGGCCTCTACCGTGGACATGGCTTCCTCGAAGCCTCCGGCGGCCCCTACGCAGGCGGCAAAGCCGTCCGTCAGCTCCCTCACGGCGGTCAGCACCCCGGCGGCGGCGATGGCGGCCCCCGCCGCGCCGAAGCCCTCCGCCGCCTTCTCGCCGAAGGTCCGGGCCCCCTCGGCGGCCTTGTCCTGCTCCGCCTTCAGCTGCTTGATCTTCTCGGTCAGCTCCTGGCTCTTGCCGGAGAGGTCCGCCGTATCCATCCCAGCGGCTTTTAACCGCTCTCCCGTGGCACCCAGCTTTTCCCGCTGCCGCTCCAGCGCGGCGGTGGTGTCCCCCACCCGCTGGTCCAGCTTTTCGTACTCCTTTTGAAGCCCCGGCAGGGCCTCCGCCGAGGCGTATTTCATTTGCTCCCTGGTGAGCGCCTGCTGCCGGGCGAGGCTTTGGAGCTTGTCCTCCGTGCGCTGTATGGCGGTCTGCTGTTTCTGATAGGCGGAGATGTCGTTTTGCGCCCGCTGGAGGCCCTGGATTTCCTTCCCCAGCCGGGCAAACTCCTGCTGGGCCTTGGTAAAGGTATTATTGAACCCGCCGTTGAGCCTGGCGTTGATGAGAAATTGGGCCTCAAATTCTTTCCTGGACATGCTCACGTTCCCTTCCGATCGTCCTCCACCACGGCGTTATTCGCCGCGATCCAGCGCCCCAGCTCCCCCAGCGGCAGGGACAGCCAGTAGTCCACCGGCGTGTGATTATTTCGCGCCAGGATCAGGGCTTGCTTTCGGAGCCACTGCCCGCCGTTTTCGGCAGGGGCTCCCCGCGCAGTAAAAAACTTCTGGCGCTCTTGCAGATACGCGTGAAATCCCGCAGGGGAAGCGCTTTCAAAAGCATGACCCTTTGGGGTGGGTCGGCGGAGCGCAGCTCCAGGGCGGCCCGGGCGGCCATGCCGCAGAGATAGTCCCCGGTGTACTCCGGCACCACCAGCGTCAGCCCCCTCCTCAAAAGCTCGTTCTCAATTTCCAGATGGTCCCGGCCGGTCAGGCTGTCCCACTGAAAGGTCAGCTTTTCATAGGTCCGCTCCCCCCATTCCAAAGGCTTGGGGAACACGTGGACATAGGCGCCCGCGTCCGGTTCCGCCCTGGCGGCCGCCTCCTGCCGCGCCGCGGCGGACGCGGCGTCCGGGCCCTCCGGCATGCCGCCGGTGTCCAGACTGGACACATCGCCGGGATTCGTGTGTTTCGGATCGTTCATAAGATATTCCTTTCCGAGAGCCGCCCCTCCGGGCGGCTCTTTTTTCTCGCGGCTACATCAAGCCGATAGCCTTCCGCACGTCGGCGGCGCAGTCCTTTCCGTTGACCTCGTGGACCTGGTTGAACTGGTCGATGTCCACCACTTTTTTCCCGTTTTTGTACACCGTGTATTTGCACACGCTGTAGTCGCCGGAAGCGTCCGCGGCGGAGGCCGTAGCGATGGTTCCAGCCGTGCTGCCCACATGGCGGATGGACATCTCAAACCGGACCTGTTCCAGCTCTTCCTTTCGGTCTATTGAGTCAAAATACTGGTCCGCCACATACACCGCCACGTCGTGCCATTCGTTGGTTCCCAATTCCACGGCGGCGTCGGCAACACTGGAAAATTCGATTTTGATCTGCATGGCCTCGATCATGCCCGCCAGGGGGATCGTAACGTCTCCCATCAGTCCGGCTCCTGTGGCGGAAACGGTCTTGTTTTTGATGGAAGGCATGGTGATTTTGGCTACGCCGATAAGAGGGCCGCCATTTTTGTACATCATGTAGTCTACATGTCCATTGGGATAAATCATAAATGGCACCTCCTTACGCCGTCAGGGCGGTTTCCATGTAGCTGACGTCGTACTCCAAAACGAAGTCGATTAGCTGGGCGGGTACCGGCGGGGCATTGTAAACGTGCAGGGTGATGTGCCCTGCCAGGAGACTGGTCAGGGGGTTTTCCTCCGCCAGCATCTCGCACCGGGCCCCGTAAAGGTACCCGCTGCCGCACAATCCTCCCAGCCAGATATTGCAGGTCTGCAAAATGGAGTCCCGCAGGGGGACGGTCATGGGCTTGTCCTGCTTGGGCCAGAAGGTGCGGATCAGGGTGTTGCCGATGTAGTCAAACATCCGGGACACCGGGATGAACTGGTCCTTCACGTCGGTGCTGCCGGGGAAGCAGGCGGTGTAGTTTCCCTTGGCCACCCACCCGCTGTCCAGGAAGTTCACGGCGGTGACCACGCCCCAGTCTCCGGCTACCATCTCCGCCTGGGGCCAGGTCAGATTGACCTCCGTCCCGTCCTCCAGGACACAGGCGTCCATCTTCAAATTCTTGTTGGACGGCGACTCATAGGGCACGCCCCGGTTCTCCCCGTCCACCTGGGCCATCAGCCCGCACAGCTGGGTGGAGAGGTGGAAGGTGTAATCCCCCAGCCGCACCATGGGCCAGCAGAGGATCTGGTCCTCGTCCACAAGGTTGTTCTTGTTTTTATAGCCGGAGAGCTCCGAGTATTCCCGGACGCCGTTTTCCCCGCAGTCGCAGTCGATGACGGCCTTGCCCTTGAAAATCCCGCTGATGGCCCCGGCCTTGGCGGCCATCACCGCCGCCACCACAGGATTGTGGGACCAGCCGGGGGTGCAGAGCAGATCGGGGACGGTGCCCACCGCCGTCATGGCGGCGTCCACCTGCCCAACGCCCTCCACGATGTCCGCCACGCTCACCGCTTCCGGCGTGACGGCCTCATAGCCGATGGTAAGCGCGGCGGCGTCATAGGCCGCGCCGTCCTCCAGCAGCTCCAGGATGCAGACGTAAGCGTCTGAGGCGTCCCGGTCATAGAACACGCGGTAATCCTCGTCCGCCTTCAGGGTAAGGCCGTCTTCTCCTTTCAGCGTCACCTTCAGAGAGCCCGCCAGAGCCTCCAGAGGGAGGACCGCCTGGTGGTTTGCCACAGGGCAGTCCTTCGCCTCCACAGCCTCCTTCATTGCCGCCGGGTCGCAGACGTTGCAGAAGATGGCGGGCTGCTGCCCGAAGAGCTGGAAATGGGAGTACATGAACTCACAGAGGGTGTACTTCTTCCAGTCATAGGAGAAGCCCAGCTTCTCCACCGCCTCGTCCCAGCTGGTGGCCAGAACGGGGACATTTGCCTTGGCGGGCTTCGTTGCCGTGTGGACGGGGGCCGTCCCCACCACGAAGGGGATGCCCACCTTCGCTATATTGGGGGTTGAAACCTTTGTGGGTTTCTCGTGAGATTTAACACCTAAAGAGGCCATGCGCTATTTCCTCACTTTCCCGCCAGCTCTTTATAGCTGGCGTACAGGGCGTTTCCAGGGGTCTTGACCTTTCGCAGGGCCTCCGGCAGCGCGTCGCCGGAGACGATCAGGCGCTTTACCGGCGGATGGGCCTCGATGGCCGCCGCCGCCCGCTCCAGGGGCCTGGCCCGGTCCCCCCGGTAAATGGTCCCGGTCTGGATCAGGCCCTTGAGGTTGGGGCCGATGTACATGTAAAAGCCCGACCGGTTTCCCGCCGGGGCCGGAGGGCCTATGGGTTTCTTTGCCATATCATTCGCTTCCTTTCTCCGCAATGGTTTCCTGTATGCGCATCGCCTTTGGGTCCCAGGGCGGCGCCCCGCGGACCACCCGCGCCGCGTCCAGCCGCCCGATGGGCGGCAGCTTCCAGGTGGAGATCATCTCCCCCAGATAGTAGGGGGCTGACCGGGGTTCCCCGTCGTCGGGATACGCAAGGCTTTCCAGCCCCGCCTTGAGGTCCAACTCAAAGCCCCCCGGCAGAAGCGGACGCTCCAGCAGAGCAATCCGCAGCTGCTCCATCAGGTTCAGCAGGGACAGCGCTCCCTGCTCCTCGTCCTCGTGGTAGACGCAGAATACCGTCCGCACCACCGCCGAGGCCTCCGGCTGCGTCCCGGACGGCTGAGCGTCCTTTCCCGTGAGGACCTGGTGGAGGATGTAAGGGGCCTTTCGGGTGGCGTCCTGAAACTGCGGCAGGCGCATTTGATACACGCTGGCGGGCCGGGGCTGGGGAGGAGACAGGTCGTCCTCCTGGGGCCGGACCGGGAGGAGGAGGCCACGGGTTGCGGTTCGGGTGAAGGCTTTCAGCTCCTTCAGCAAAATCACTTTCGTCATCGTCCTCACAACCTCCAGCCGTTGAGGATGGCGTTGATCTCATGGTCCAGCCGCTCCTCGAATTTTTCCATGGCCTCCCTGGAAAGCCGCTCCTCCACCTCCCGGCTCCCCAGCATCTGGGGGACCGAGGGGCCGAACAGTTCCTCGATCTCGTCCTTGTCGTTGGAGGTCATGCCGCCGGTCCGCTCGTAGATTCCCACATGCCCGTTTTTCATTCGGGCCACAAAGGCGTGCTGAAAGAGCGTCGGGGACGTACTCTTGAGAACATGCCCATGAGCCGGGATGCTGGGATATAGAAGCTTCCATTTTCCTTTGCCGCCGGAGAGCGTTCCAATCATAGCCGGGCCGCGTCCGCTGGTGTCCTTGGTGGGCGTGCTGGGCGAAGCCCCGCCGAAGCGGTACAGCGGAATCCGCCATCCGGCGAACGTAACAGTGGCCTGGACGCCGTTCTGGTAGCTGTAGGAGATTTTCGCGTTTTCCGCCTCCCGGATGTTGGCCGCCTTGATGTCATAGCGCTCTTTGACGGCCTTGGAGCTTTGTGCTTTCAAGCGGGAGGCGGCCCGGGCCATGGCGCTGCGGACGGCCTTTTCCACGCCGCCGGGGATGTCCGCCAGCAGCGCTTCCGCCCGTCTCAGAGACTCCTGCCCCGTCACGGTGAGGTGGACCGCGCCCCCGCCGGCATGAGGTCCCTCATACTCGCCGCCGCCGACATGAACCCGTGCTTCCCGGCTGATATCCGAATCAGAAAAAGCCATATTACTCTCCCGTCCCTTCTAGTTCGATGCGCAGCATCCCCATCTCATTCCCTACCAGGCCCACCCGGTACGTCCTGAAGAAAACACCGCCCTCCCGCGTGTTGAGCTGAATCCGGTTCCCCTGCTTCGGGACATGCCCGCCCAAATCGGCGGCGGCGCAGAACAGCACGCCTGTCACCTGGTAGAGTCCCGGCGCGCCGTCGGTCCCGCCCCTTCCGAAGCCGCTGGCGGACAGTCTCTGCCGGTCCGCCGCCTCCAGCTCCTGAAGGGAGACGGGGATGTCGGGATATTCCTCCCCGTCATAGCGGACCGTCCGCAATTCCGCCAGCTCCCCGGCGTTCAGAAATACGGCGTGGACATCCCGGGCGACCGCTTTCTTGAACGTCATTCTGCCGGCTCCTCCGGCGGGAGGTCCTCCGGGGGCCGGCCCGGCTTTTCGCAGTCCAGCGCCGTTTCCGCGTCAACGGCGGCCAGGGCGTCCACCCGCTCGGCGTTGGTCCTGCACCCGCTGAGGTCCACCCCCATGTCCTCCGCCAGCTCCAGCAGCTCCGCCTTGGTCAGCCGGGACAGGCTGGCCTTGGTAAAATGACCGGCGGGGTCCACGTCCAGCACATGCTCCTCCGGCAGCTCCCCCTGGGCGGGCGTCCCCGGCGGGGGCGGAATTACGTCCTCATATTCCGGCAGTAACTCCTGGGCCAGGGCGCGGAGCTGCTCCTTCAGCCGTTCTCCGCCCACGAAATTCCCGTCCCCGTCTGTAAGTTCCACGCCCAGGGCCCGGAGCGTGCCGGCGGCCAGGGCGTCCGCCAGCGGGACCGAAAAGACCTGTTCCGTGAGCGCTTCCTTCCCCACGAAGTTCCCCGCTTCGTCCGCAATGTCAACGCCGTAAGCCTCCAGCACCTCCGCCGCCTGGCGTTCGGCCTCCCGGCGGAGAAGCTCGGGGGAGGGCAAAACGGGAGGTTCGTCACGCTTCTCCGCTTCCCAGGCGGCGCTCCCCGCCTTCAGCCACGCCGCCGTCATGGCGGCGTCATTGACCGGAAGAGCGTCCCCGTGTTTGTAGTTCCTGCCCCGGTAGTGGATGGGGCGCAGCGCAATCAGCTTTTTCATGAACGCGCCTCCTCTCAGCCCAACAGCTTCACCAGCGTCGTTTCATCGTTCGCGGCCGCCGGGGCGGCGGCGTACCCGGCGGGGACGTGGCTCACCGTGGTTTTGCTCTCCCCCTCTCCGCTCTCAACAGAGGCCTTCCCGGTGATCACATCCGCCGCCTCGTCGTAATAGACCGCCGCGCCCAGGGCCAGGGCCTCCCCCTCCGCCTTGGCCAGCCTGAACACGCCCTCCATCTGGACCGCGCCAATTTCTCCGGCGGCGACGCCCGCCGCCGCGACGCCGATCCGGGTCCCCAGGCTCACCACGGACCCGGGAGATACGTCCTTTTCGGCGGTGTAGTCCAGCGTTTCGCCCTTCTGCCAATAGATTGCTTTCATTTCGTTTTCTCCTTTCACAGCCCCGCCTCAGCCGAGATTCACGCCGTCGTTCCGCAGCAGCCCCCGGAAGTCCATGGCGTTGACCGCCCAGTCCAGCCAGATGTCCCAGACGAAGCCCAGGTATCCGGCCTTCTCGCTCCGCCGGAAAGTGGGGGTGTTCACGCCGTTCAGGTAGTCCACCTGGATGCCCTTCACAAGGCGCGGGTCCGCCGCCATGAACCAGGGGCAGGGGCCGTCCTTCGCCAGCACGTTCAGCGCCCCCTCCTGGACGATCTTGATTCTGCTCCGCCACTCCGTGTTCAGCACGTTCACCGTGTGGCTTCCAATGCCGTCCACGTCGATCTCCGCCGTGCCCAGCAGCTGGCTCACCCGCATCCCCCAGCCCACGGGGACGATGACGCTGGAGGGCTCCACCATGACGCTCTCGCCGAACTGGTCCACCTGCATCCCCATCATCTGGATCATCTTCTCCAGGACCGCGATACTGGGGGCGCTTCCGGCGGAAACCAGATTCTTGTGGGCCGCGTCGAAGAGGGGGGCCCCGTCGAAGTCGGCGGCGTTGTTGAAGATGTACTCGTAGACCTGCCGGTTGATTTTCCGCTTGGCCTTGCTGGCGTACTGGGCGGGCATGGCCGCCAGGAAGCCGATATCGTCGTTGATGAAGGCCTCCCGGGTCATGGTGAACTGGGTCCCGTAGGTCGCCAGCTTCCGTGTGGGCAGAAGCTCCGTCTGGAGCGTGGAGTGCTTCAGCTCGCCGCCCTCGCTGACCTTGTGGAAGTCCCCGCCGCCCAGAGCGTACTCGTGGGCCTTGCTGTCCTTGAAGTCCGTCAGGGTCCCCCGGCTGGTCCAGAGTTCGAAGGTGGCGGGGACCAGCTGGTACTGCTGGACGATGGACTTGTTGATGGCGTTGTCCAGGATAGCGGGGAAATCCGCCGTGGGGGAGAGGAACTGGCGCACCGCCGTGTCCCAGAGGTCGTTCCGGGAGCGGCGCAGCAGTTCGGTGGTAGTCCCCTCGCCGCCGCGGGCCATGCTCTCGATGAGGATGTCCCGCAGACTCATGCCCCGCAGATCCTCCGCCCCCTGGGCGGGCCGCTCCACATCCACACCCGCCTGCATCAGCAGCGCGTCTCTGGCGGCGTCCCGGAAATTGTCCGTTTCCGAATCCCTGGCCCCCACGATCACCGGGGCCCGGTTTTTCACCAGGTATTCCACCGCCGCCGCCCGGACCGTATCCAGGCTGTCGCCGCTTCGGATGTACGCCTCCGCCTCCATGCCCGTCTCCCGGCACAGCGCCATGATGTCCGCCGCCCGCTTCCGCTCCTCCTCAACAGCCCGGGAGGCGTCTTCGGGGGCCGGCGCGGCGGGCGCTCCGGCAGTTGTGTCCAGACTGGACACCATTCCGCCGGCGGCTCCCCGCTCCCCGCCTTCAGGGGCGGCTCCGGCGGGAGGGGCTTCCTCCGCGTCGATCTGCCGCTGGCATTCGTCGAACTCCGCCTGTTCCTCCGCCGTCAGGCTCCGGCCCTCCGCCTTGGCCCTGGACAGAATCGCCAGCTGCCGCTTGATCCACTTGTCTTTCATTGCCTTACCTCCAATATTGATTGATGTTGGCCTGGACCTGCCGCTCGTAAAAGGACAGGTCCGGGGGCTCTTCTTCCGACCGTCCAACGCCTACCGTCGCGTCGGCGGGGACGGACACGATAGACACCTCCAGGGGCGTCCACCTCCGGGCGATCCGGCAGGGGCCGGTAAAGCGGCCGTCCGCCGACATGGCCCCGGCCTTGACCTCCTCCCAGGCGTCCACCTGGTAGCGGACCGACGTGGTCTTCAGCGTCCCGGATTTCACTTTGGAGAAGATCCGCTCGGCTTCCTCGTCGGCGTCAAATTCCACCTCGGCGTATCCCCTGCCGTTCTCCACCCAGGCCCGCAGCACCTTGCCCAGCACCTTGTCCACGTCGTGGTTGAAGAGGAGCACGCCGCTGCCGTTCAGCCGCCCCAGGTCCGCCGCCCCCTCGCCGTGGTCCAAGATCTCCATGCCGAAGTAACGGCGGTACGGGGCCTCGCTGGAAAAGCTAATCGTCCGCCGGCGGCTGTCCTCCTCCGCCGCCGTCCGTACTGCCTCCATCGCCGTCGTCATCGTCCGCATGGTTTCCTGCGGAGCCTTTCGTTCCAGTTCCAAAGATGATCCCTCCCAAATCGATTCCTTTCGCCTTGGCGTATTCCAGCGCCTCGGCCATTTCGTCCACGACCTCCTTCCAGTCCCGGCCCTTCTCCGCGCAGAGGTCCTGGAAAGTCTTCTGCCCGCTTTGCAGGGCCACCTTGTCGGCGCTGGCCTCCTTTTGGGGGTCGATCCACTTCTTCGGCGGCTTTACCCAGGAGTGGCTGAGATAGTCCTCCTTCCGTTCCCAGAAGTCCGGGATGGCAAACAACCCGCAGAGCACGCCGGAAATCACAAACGCCTCGTACGCCTCCGTCATGAAGGACTCCAGCAGTTCCACCTCCTCCGTGTAAGCGGCCTCGTCCTCGATGGCGTTCTGCCGGGCGGAGGAGTATTTCGCGCTGGACATATCCCGGCTGACCGCCTCATAGCTCAGCCCCTGCCCGGCGGCGATGAGCCCCTGCTGGGTCTTGAGGAAGCCCGCCGCGTCCGTGGCGGTGTTCTTGGGGTCGATGATCTGAGCCTCGTCCCCCTGGTTCAGCTCCACCACCATGCCGGGGTGGACATGGAGGGCGGAATAGTCCGTTTTGCCCGCCCCGCCCTGGGACCCGCCCCGCCCGATGGTTCCCCCGGAGGGAAACAGCTTCTTGATGAAGATGGCCAGGATGGCGGACAGCCGCTCCTTGACGGACACCGCCGTGATAAACTCGTTCACGTCCCGGATGCGGGTGACGGTGGGGGCCAGATCGGACATTTCCCGGAGCTGGCTGGGGCGGCGCTTGCTCTTGAAAAAGAACACGTCCTTCGCGTCCACAAAGGCCGGCTCCATGGCCTGATACCCCTCCAGATCGTACTGGCGGAACCAGTAGCCCGCGGGGCGGCGGTACGGGTCGTACTCCACGCCGCCCACCACCTTGTTCCCCCGATGCCTGGGGGAAGACCGGGACACGTCCAGCTCGTCCACCTCCATACATTGGAGCTTGAAAGGCACCAGCCCGCCCCGGGTGTAGCGGAACAACACCAGGATGCCGCCGTCCACCTTTTTGCGGTCCACCATCATGCGCAGGATCTCGTTAAAGGACTGCTCCCCGGTGATATCGCAGTTCCTGGCGTCGGTCCAGCGTTTCCAGGCCCGCTCCAGGCGGTCGTTCAGCCCTTCGTCCCCGGTCATGGCCCGGAGGGTGTAGCCCTTCCCTACCACGTTCCGGCGGTAGGCGTGGAGGACGCTCTGGGCGATATCGCTGTTGCGCTCCAGGTCCCGGGCCCTGGCCCGCACCACGTCCCGCCCCGGGCGGTCCGTCAGCTCCGCCGACTGGTTCACCACCCGCCAGCCGGAGTTGATCCGGTCCCCGCTGGCAGCGTCGTAGCTCCGCAGCTCCTCCAGCGCCCGCCGGGCGGCCTCCCGCCGGCAGGCCGCCGCCGGGGATGCGGCGGCGATCACGCTGTCAAGCCAGTTCATGGCCGTCACCTCCCATCAAACCGGGCCACCCACGTCCGGGGCAGGAGCCCCCCAACCTCCTCTTGGACCGCCTGGGCCGCCAGCTCGCTCCGCAATGCCCGGAGTTCCGCCAGGTCCGCCCGGGTCACGGACCGGCTTCCCAGCTTGTAGCTCTGCCCGCCGGACAGCACCGCCGCGATGGCCGCGTCCACCTGGGCGACGCGCTCCGAGGGCTTCCAATTTTCATTCATAGACCTCTCCTATATCCAGTTCTCCGTGTTGGGTATCCAGTCCGGTTTCGCCGGGGACGGCGCGCGCTCCGGCGGGGGCTTGGGTGCCTCCTCTTCCGGCCACAGGGTGCGGACCCCCTTGAGGTCCGCCGCCGCCGCGGCGTACACCTCCGCGTCAAGGTAATGGTTCGCCGCGTGGGACATCTTGGGGACCCACTTTTGGACGACCTTTCCGCCGGATCGTTCGGCGATCTTGTGCTCCGCCGTCACCTGCTCGGCGTAGTCCAGCCCCGTGTCCCGATGGACCATCCAGGAGCCCGTCCCGTTGGGCCTGCGCATCCTGGCGGCGATCAGGTCCTTGTACTTCCCTCCGTCCACCAACACCAGCTGCATCCCATTGGCCCGGCTCCCGGCCTTGTTGACGGTGGAGATCCGGTAGTGGGACTGGGCGGGCGGCACGCCCTTGCAGGGCAGGGCCCAGTCGGCGTTGGCCAAGCAGAACTCGTAGACCTCGTCGGTCTGGTCGCCGCTGTCCACCAGGGCCAGGTTCACCAGCATCTTCTCGCCGCTCTCCTTGGCGTAGGGTAGGTTCATCACCCGGACCACCTCGGCGAAGCTCAGGGCTTGCCCGTGGGCCACGTTCTGGCTGGTCATGCCCTCGCCCCAGGCCCGGACGACCCAGTAGAGGCTGTTCTCCTGTACGTCCACGCCCCCGGTGAGAAGACGGGTCCACTCCGGCAGCACCCACTCAGGCACCTCCGTCCGCCGTTCCAGCACCAGCTCGGCGCTGGTCTTCAGCCTGGTGTCCTCCCAGGGCTCCGCCAGCCAGCTGTTCACGAAGTTCTGGAGCAGCTCCGGGTCGTCCTTCGCCTTCATGAACGCCTCCGCGATCTCAGGGAAGGACGTAAAGGGGGAGTACAGCGTGGAGATCCAATACGCCGTGCTCTTCGCGCCCGCGTGGGAACCCCGCACCGTCTGCCACCTGCCCGCTTGGAGCATTCGCTGCTTCTCCCGGTCCGTGATAACGCCGCCGCACTCCTGGCAGGCGTATACCGCCCGGGCCGCTCTCTCCCGCCGGTCAGGATATTCCTCCTTGCCCGGCCACTTGAGCTGGGCGAATTTCAGCTCGATGCATTCCCCGCAGTGGGGGCAGGGGACGAAGTAATGCCGCTCCTCGTCGGCCTCCTCTCTGGCCCGCCAGATATTCCCGGTTTTCAGGGTCGGGGTGGAGGTGATGAAGATTTTCCGGTTGGTGGTGTAGGCCTTGGTCCGCTCGATGGCGAGGCTCATGGCGTCGGCCTCTTTCTTGGAGGCCCCCGGGTACTTGTCCACCTCGTCCAGGAACAGGCAGCGGATTGGCGTGCTGGCGAGGCCCGTCGGGGAGTTGGCCCCGGAGAGATAGACTGTCATGCCCCGGAATTTCAGCCGCTGGGCGGTGCTCTCATGCTCCAGGTACCGCTCCGCCAGCGCCGGGGTGCTTTTGATCATAGGCTCCAGCTTGGCCTCCACCGTCCGCTCCACCAGCGTGTCTGTGGGATAGACCACCATGGCCGGGGCGGGCTCCTGGCAGACCAGGCTTCCCAGCATGTTCTCCAGGGCGGCGGTCCCGCCCACCTGGGTGGGCTTGACGAAGATGATGGTTTCCGCGTCCCCGTGGGAGAACGCGTCCATGATCTCGGTGAGATATGGCGTCACGCTGTTTCGCCAGGGCCCCGGGATGGGGCTGCCCGGCGGCAGCACCCGGTTTGTCTCCGCCCACTGGGAAACGGGCAGGCGGGGCGGGGGCCGCAGCTCCTCCACGGCTTTCTTGATCCAGCGGGGGACGTAGAGGGGGGGGACTGTGTATTTCTTCATCCCGCCTTCTCTCCTCCCTCACTCAACTCCATCACGGCGTCGGCAAAGGCATTCAGCATGGTCTCCAGCTCCGCCCGCATGGCCCGCTCCATGGCCTTGGCGGTTACCGCGTCCACCTGCCCCGGCATAGACCGGACCGCCCGGGCGGGCATGTCCAGGGCGAACTGCCGGAAGGCGCGCAGGAACTCCGCCAGCTCCCGCCCGGCGTTTTCCGTGTCCACGTACTTTCCCTCGGCGATGGCGGTTTTCAGCTTGTGCAGCTGGCCCTGGCTTTCCTTCAGCTCTACCTCGGCCCGCAGCTTTTTCAGGGACAATTCTTCCATTTCGGCTTCGCCCGCCCCGTCACTCTGGGCCTTTTGCTTCACATGGTCGATATACCGCCGCACGGTTTGGCAGGTCCGGTACTTCCGGACCTTGCGCCCCGGCGGCGTTTCCGTTTCCAGGATGCCGGAACGGGTAAGCTGCTGGATGCGCCGCTCGCTGAGGCCCACCAGCTCCCCGATAGCCCCGGCGTCCGCCCAGTCCGGGATGGCGGACAGGACAGGCGCTTTTTCGGCGGGGCCGCTTCCCGCTTTTTTTGTCATGAAAGGACCTCCCTTCCCGCTTCGGTGGACGGCCTAGTCGGTTTCGCCGTTTGCGTCTCCGCGAATTTCGCCTTTTTGCCGGGGTGGTTTTTGGGTGTTATCCCCCTACGGGGATAAGAATTGCTTGTTTTTGCCGGAAAACGAAACGAAATCGCCCGAAAAAATCTTGGTTTTTTGGAGGGAAGCGGCGGGCGTCGCCAGCCCCGCACCACGGGGGCCCCCAGGAAGGACCCGCTCACCGCCAGGCTGCTTTGTTCGCCGTGGGCTATCACCTCCACGGAGCAAAACATGAAGCAAAACAAAAACCAAGGCCAATGACGACACACTCCCGTGTCGATCACTGGCCTTGGCTCTCAAAGCACGCGCCCTTGTGAATATCGATCAAGATTTCCTGTTTACATACCCGGCAGTAGGCAGTCAGCCTCTTGCCTTCGGCGTCCGGCCGGATTTTCATCAGGCGGCCGTTTTTTCGGCAGCTGGGACATTCCAGCCACCCGTTTCGCACTGTCAGCATCTTACCACATTTTCCCTGGGTTTGCAATGCCTCCCTCGCTCCTTTCCCTAAAGTTAATACTGTTATCAAGGCTGAAAAATTTAATAAAAAGCTATTTCTTCCGCCGCCTGCGCTTTGCTTTGGGCCGTCCTGCGGCAGCTCCGGCCTTGGCAATATACTTGATATACCGGTAGTGACCGTAAGCTGTTTTCACGTCGCCGGTGTCCGCCAGGCGGATGCAGCGGCTCTCCGGCGGCATCCTCAGCGGCGTGTCGTCCGGCACCCGAAAGCACTCCCGCTCCGGCTTGCGCAGATTCCGGCTCCCGGACCACAGGCGAAGGCCCAGCTTGTCCCGCTGCTCCTTGCAGAAGTACCGGGCCAGGGACTCGAAGTGCTTCTCTTTATCCACCCGGATGGAACGGAACTCGACATTGCCCTGGCCCCACAGCCGCCGAATCAAATCATAGTCCTCCCCGGTGGCGTTGATAAGGATATGATGGTGCCAGCGTCCATCCATATAAAAGTTCTCATGCCGGTGCTTGTGCTCTGTGACATAGATATACCGCAGCTCCTGGCCCTGGTACCTCCGGGCCTTCCGCAGTCGTTTCAGGAAGGCCTTGATTTTCTTGAGGGCCTCCCGGCGGTCCTCCGGCAGGTGGGCGTTGTCATAGGTGAGGGTGGCATAGAGGTCCCGCTGCCCGAAGTTGGCGGCGATCAGCAGCTCCAGCTTCTGATAGGCGTATTTGAGGTTCATCATCTGCTGGGCCTGGGAGCTGAGGGCCTTCTTGCCCTGGCGGACCGCCCGGCCGTCCCGCGGGTGCGGGGCGGGATAGACCGCCTCCACCACCAATGGTCCGGCAACAATGATGCGCTTGAATTTGGACATGACGGCAGTCTGCCTCCTTTGCGAATGCAGACCGTCGCCCTAAAGGCCGTCGTCCTCATAAATGGTTGTTTATAGTTTTATCTTTCCCTTCCCTCCGGGCAGGGAGCGGCGGGGCGGGAGGCTAGCCGGCTCCCGTCCGTGCCGCTGCTGTTGAAGCACAGCTCGATCCCCGTTTCCTCCCTCAGCGTATCCTGAAGGTCCTGGATCGTAAGATATCCGTTTCGGATGCTATCGGCATAATTGTTCATCGTGTCCAGGACACGCCGCAGACGATTGGGGCCAAAGCCCTCCTTATCCCGCAGGGCGCTGAAGAAAATGGCAAACGCCTCTATGACGCCCTGGCGCTTCGCCTCCGCCTTGATGCGCTGGATATCGGCGATGCTCAGCGGCCTATGGGAAGAGAGCGGCTTTCTATACTTCATGTCAAAGGGCCTCCTTCCTCCAAAAATTTGGTGATGGAATGCCGTGAAGCCGGCTTGCCGGGCCGCTGATCCTCCAGCCCGCAGCGGGCCGGATCGTTGAGGCAGGGGTTTTTACACAAAGGTTTTTGGGAGCAGTCCGCGCAACAGTAGCGGTCCCCGCGCCTGTCGCAGTGGAAGGTGGAACACATCCGGGGCTTGCGCTTCTTAGCCATTGCCGGCGTCCTCCTCCCCGGCGGTCCGGCGCATGTTCTCCAGCAGCCGCCCGGCGTATTCGTAAATCTGCGCCGCGCCCTCCAGGTTCGGGGCCCGGAGGGCAAAGGCGCGGTCCTCCAGCTCCACCGACAGCGCAATGGGGCCTTTGACCATGGGGAGCGCCAGGGGACGCGCCGGCGAAGAATGGAGCGGCGGAGCCTCCGGGCGCTCTTTCGGCTCCTCCTGGGGCGGCGGACGCCGTTCCGGGTTTGCCGGCAGCTTCAGCCCCCGCCGCCAATAGGCCACCGCCGTCGCCGTGGCCCCAACCTTTCCCGCGATTTCCGCGTCGGACAGCCCTTGGTAATACAAATCCTTGGCCTTTTCCGTGTCCCACTCTCGACGTTTCATAAACGCGCTTCCTTTCTTGGTAAGATCGCCTTCCTTCCGCACAGTGCAGTCCTCCCCGGGCAGGCAGGGGCGGCGGTGGCCGGTGATGGAGAGATAATCACAGCCCCACGCCCCGGAAAGCAGCATGGCGTAGGCGCAGCCTTTGCAGCTCATATTGTCCTCACAATCTCCAGCTCCAGAGCCGGCGGAGGAGGAATGACTTGGACAAGAGATCCCGGCTCCGGGGAAAACTCCGGCGCAGACTCGGGAGAGGCAGACGACCCCGGCGCCAAGATAAGCGGCAGGAGCAGCGCCAGAAGCACCGGGAAACGCGCCGGCCTGGTCATGACGACTCCCCCTCCGGCTTCCGGCGGTAGGCCTTAAACTTTTTCCCACAAAGGTCTGTAGAAACCGTTTGGTCAAGGTATGCGATGCATGCGGGGGTCGGGACATACGCCCACCCAGAACATTCACAATGCTCATACTGCACGACCACCCAAACCCATTGCCCAACCATCTCCCGAAGTTCATCCAGGGTCAGGGGCTCGTTTTTGATTCCCGCCCGCAGGTCCTGGAGCTTGTCCATGGAGATCAGCTCCGCGCCATCTTCGGAGAACAGGATATCCTCGTAGGCCATCAGCCGGTCACGGAGGTGAACGGCCTGACAGGTGAAGCAGTAGGCCAGAGCAATGGGACAGTCCGGGCAATCCATCATGCAGGCACAGACGGCCTCGTCAATTTCCTCCGGCGTTTCCGCGGTAAATTCATCGCATCCACGTGCCAGACACTGCGCTTTTGCCCATTGTGTCAAAGGGACATCCTCGTTTTCGCCATCGTGGCGGATATAGGCCCAGCCGTCTTTGCCGTGTACATAGTTCAGCATGGTCTGAAAATTATCCATGGGGGTATTTGTTGTCAACCGTTTCATAAAAACACACTCTCAAAATCGTAATGTCTGAAAATCCACCGTAGCATTTTCACAAAATCAGTTTTTGTAATGCTGTTATGTGTCTCCATTTCTGCGACCATCTCAATTGAAAACACTTTCTGCTGCATCTGGACAGTGTCATCGTCAAGGCGGCATTTGATAATTTCAATCGCTTTGCCAGCAGAAACATATTGCGTTGGGAACGGAGTCAACTTCATGTCCCCACCTCCTCCGGCTTCCGGCGGTAGGCCAGCCATCCCAACTTATGCAACCCAAATTTTCCATCTGGGTCATTGTGCCGCATACCATAGAACGCTTCCGTTCGATCAGTCAAATAGTCCTCTGCATTTTCAGACAACTCCCAATGCCCCCAATCCGGATATTCGACAATCCACACCGGCTCCCCGTCCATCTCCCGCAGCTCCTCCAGAGTGAGGGGCGATTCAGCGGCGAGTTCATCCCGCAGCGCCCCCGCGCCCATGTAAGCGGCCTGGGTCAGCCGGGGGTCTTCCTCCGGGAAATCATAGCTTTCCAGCAGCTCAATCGCTTCGTTTCTTGTCATAGCCGGCCTCCTTCACAGCCTCGCCGGGAGATGTGTCCAGACTGGACACATTCCGCCCGTTCCTCGCCCGCCAGATCGGGCAATACGCCTTCCGGCCCTCCTCGCAGAATTTCAATCCCACATAACCGTGGAGCTGGGGCCGCACGGCGTCACACAGGACCGTTGACCGGTTGCCGCCGAGAAGCTCGCCCTGATAAAACGGGCACCCGCCCCGCTCGTAAAACTTCTTGGACGGCTTGCTGCGGCTGACGTCAGAATCCATGGGCGACAGGTCCGGCTCCGACGCTGCCTCAGCGAAGGCTTCCGGGTCCCGAAGCAGCAGCGCCGCCTCGTCGATCTCGGCGCAGCGCAGGCCGTAAGGCGAGAGGTCCGGCGCGCCCTCCGGGTAGGGCGGCGGCAGGGGCTCGCTCTGGATGTAATACCGCACCGGTGTGCAGCCGTCCTCCAGATAGCCATGGCGGGGCTGTTCCGTCCAGGCGGGCCACCAGAACACATCCCCATCCCCGGCGTACTGGCAGCGGTAAGTATCCCGTTCGACGGATAAAACCGTAAACTCCGCATACTCCGGGCGGTAGTTCCACTGCCCGGCCCCAAGCTCACGGTCTATGTAGGGCCGCATCCGCAGCTCCCGGATGACCGTCCCGGCCAGGAGACCCAGATTATTCTGAAGCGCGCCCTCCGGGGCCGCGAACCTCTCGCTCATGGGGCTCTCCCTCCTTTCCCGGCTCCGGCAGTCCGACGATATCCGCGATTGCCGCCAGAAGCCGCAGTGCGTGGGGGTCCTTCGTCAAGATCGGCTGCCCGCAGAAGGGGCACGGGTCGCCTGTTTTCAATATTCTCATGCTTTTGCCTCCTCCACCGGCGGCAGGGCCATCCAGCGGACGCACTCCGCGTCGACCTGGGGACCGTCCCGTCTAAACAAAAACGCCGCCCCATCGAACCAGCAGATGCGCCGCAGAGGCACATCAGGCTTGTCCTTGTTACTAACCTGGAAATCCGCCACAACGTCGCAGGGCTCCCGGGGAAACGTCCCGCCGGGACACCAGCCGGAGATCACCATCTGCCCCTCGGCCTTCTCCGGCGAGACGATCTGGGCGGTAGCGCCAGGACTTTCCGTCCGGCCCAGCAGGTAATCCGTCGTGACGCCCAGCAGGTCCGCCGTCGCTGTCAGCTTTCTGGCATCTGCCAGGGACAGGCCGTACATGCCGAAGGGAAGAAAATCACCGCGCTTGATTTTTTGCAGGGCTTCCCGTTCCAGCCATAGCTTTTCGTTCGCGTCGGAGTAATAGGCCCCGGTCGCCTGGAACAGCTCCCTGACCGACTTTCCGGCGGCGGAGCGGGCGGCGGCCTCCCGCTCCCAAAAGCCGGAGATGGCCTCCACCTCCGGCCGATCCTGTTCCTGCCGGGCTAGCTTCTCCTGCTTGTTCTGGGCCGCCCGGTCCGTTCGGAGCTTCTTCACCTTCTCCGCCAGCAGCGGGCAGGCGCTTTTACAGGAGGCCAGCTTCTCGCATTTGTCGCAGCACACCCGGTCGCAGGGCTTATAGCCGTATGTTCCATCAAAGAGCTTGTCCAGCAAGGCCGCCTGATGCATGCAGGGCCGCCCTCCGGTATAGTGGCAGGTCCTTTCCAGCACCGGCTTCATCTTGCCGATCATGTTGGATACCTGCCACTCGGAAAGAGACTCCAGGTACTTGGTGTCCGAATACTTCCACACCAGCTTCTGCACCTCGGCGGGCTGCTGGGCAATCGTATAGGCGGGAGTCTCCTTAAGCTTTCCGGCCTGATAACGCTTGGCGAAATTCGGGATCAGATTCTCCCGGATGACCTTCAGCCGGGCCAGCTTGCTTTTCGAGACCTTGCACGCCTCCGCCACATGGTCCCGCATCCGGCCGGGGAACTCCATGCCCTCCTCCTTCAGCTGATACAGCAGCTGCTCCACCCGCTCCGCCTGGCGGCTCAGTTCCGCCGAGGTCAGGACGCGGGTGTCGCTGTTGGCGTAGATCAGCCGCAGCTCCTGGAGGGCGGCGGACCCCCCGGCCCGGTCCCGGATGCAGGGGACCTCCTGAAACTCCGCCCGGCCATCGTCCACCAGCTTTTGGAGCGCCGCCCGCCGCCGGTGGCCGGAGACGACGATCACCCGCTGCGGGTCCTGTGGGTCCGCCCGGACCCGCAGGGGCTGCTGGAGGCCCATCAGCTCGATGTTTGCCGCCAGTTCGTCCAGGCCGGGCATCTCGTAGAAGTTCTTCGGGTCGCCGGCGATGCGTTCCAGGGGAATGTACTCGATCTGCTCCCGGCCTCCCGATGTGTCCAATTTGGGCACATTTTCTCCAGCCCCTTTCAGTTGGCCCCGCAGCACCTCACTCAAACTGAACTCACCCATGACAACCCTCCAAATATTCCCGCACGAAAGCCCGGTAATCCATTGCGGCCCCGCAGCGGGGCGAGAAAGTCAGCAGGTCCTCCCCCCGGTTGACGCTGCGGGGCACCGGCGGGCTCATGCGGATGAGGGTCCGGAACACCGGCAACCCGGACTCCAGGGCCAACAGCCGGTGGATCTCCCGCTCTTCGGCGGAGCGCTGGTACTGGGTGCCCAGCACCCCAGCCACCCGCAGCCGGGGATTGACCTTGCGCATATCGTCTACCTGGCGGCTGAGTTCCGCCATGCCGGCGGTGGAGAGCACGTCCAGGCGAATGGGAATGATGACCTCGTCCGCCGCCAGCAGCGCCGCTTGGGTGGGAACACCCAGGTTCGGGTGCAGGTCGATGATGAGATAGTCCACGCCGTCCTCGTCCAGCACGGTCCGCAGCTCCTCGATCATACCGACCCGCACGCCGCTGTCCGGCAGGTCCGCCCGGGCCAGCTCTATCCCGGAGGGGATCAAGGACAGGTTCGGCCAGACCGGCGTCACGAAATCCGGCCAGTACCCGGCTCCCTCGGTCAGCAGCGTCCAGGTATTGCCGCACTGGCTCGTATCCGTCACACCGAAGCACTGGGAGAGGCTCCCCTGGGGGTCCGCGTCGATCAGGACCACCTGCTTGCCGTAGTCTCCGGACAGGCACCGGGCCATGGTAGCGGCGGTGACGGTCTTCGCCGTCCCGCCTTTCAGGTTCAAAATGGCTATGGTTTTCATAGCAAATTCCTTCCCGCCCCGCGCCAAAGGGCCGGGGCGTATGTAGTTTTCAAAACGGCAGTCCATCGTCCCGCCCAGGCAACTCAATGACCTCCTGCCGGGGAGGAGCTTCCTCCGGTTTCGGCTTCTCCGGTTTCGGCGCCGGCTGGGGGAACACCCGGCTAAACGTCTGCGTGTCACCGTCAAAGTGCATGGACAGGGCCAGCCCGGCCTCGCCCTCCTTGTTCTTGCCGATTTTCAGCGTGCGTACCTGGTTGCCCGGGTCGTCCTCATTCTCCCGGAACAGCAGCAGCGCCACGTCCGCGTCCTGCTCGATTTGGCCGGACTGGCGGAAGGAGTGCATGCCGGGAAACGCCGCTTTCCCCTTCGCCTTATCCGGGCGGCTGAGCTGGCTCAGGGCCAGCACCGTCACCCCGGTCTGGCGGCCCAGCTCCTGGAGAGCGCCGGAGACCTCCGTCACCCGCTCGAAATCGCTGAGGCCACGCCGCTCCCGGCTTCCGGGAATCTTCTGGAGGTAATCCACCACCGCGACGCCGTAATGGCGGCTGAGGGAAAGAGACCGAACGTCCGCCGCGGTCATGCCGGACGCGTCGACGAACTCCAGCTCCGGGGCGATCATGGCGTTCTGCACCCCGACGATCTGGTCGAAGTCCTTCTCCCCCAAATCGTAGCGCTTGATTTTGCTGAAGGATATCTTTGCTTTCAGCGCCACCAGGCGGTCAAAGAGTTTCTTGTCGTTGTTTTCGTAGTAAAAATACCCCACCCGCTTGCTCTTGGCGATGTGGTAAGCCATTTGCAGGGCCAGGGCCGTCTTGCCCGCGCTGGGGTAGCCCCCCAGGACGATGAAGTCCCCCGGCTCCACATAGACCAAGTCGTCCAGGGCGGAGATGCCCCAGGTGAGATACGCGGGCTTCTTCCCCTCGGCGTGGCGGTCCAGGAACTCCTCGTAGCACTGCCGGAGCCCTGTGATCCGCGCGCCGGGCTTCTCAACGCGCAGAGCGTTGATCTGGTCCACCACCGCCTGGGCGTCCTCCAGGCTGGGGGCCTCGGCCAGCCGTTCCCCCAGCTCCGCCCAGCGGATTTGCAGGGCGGTCCGACGGCAGATGGCGGCGTACTCTTCCGCATTGGCGGAGGTGGGGGTAATCTCGATGAGCTGGGCCAGAATATCCCGGTAATTCCCGCCCAGGGCGTCATTTACCAGCAGGGGGTCCAGGTCCTTCCCCTGGCCCTGGAGCTTTTTGATCGCTTGGAAAATTTTCCGGTACCGGCCATCGGTGAAATCCTCCGGCGTGAGCTGGTGGAGCATGGGGCCCACGACGTTCTGGTCGATCAGCATGGAGCCCAGGACATTGGCCTGCGCCTCCAGGGCAAGCTCATTCACAAGCACGCTCATAGGTATCGCACCCCCGGCTCACGGGCGGGGCCCTGGGGCTTGTCCGGCTCACCGGTTGGCGCCTTGGGCGTGTCCGTCCAGCGGGCGTTGTTCAGCCAGGTCTTGGCGTAGGGAATGCCCTTGCCCTGCCGCCACAGTTCGGACTGCACTTGGGCCTGGAGGGCCCGGGCCATGTCGTCGATCAGCGCGTCGTCCGGCCGGAGCTTGTCCCACGCCCGGACCGCCCCCTGGCGGTCCTCCCCCCGGGCGTGGGTTCGGTACCAGGCCCAGAACGCCTCGAAGCGCTCCGGCTTCCACTCCGGGACCGACTTGTCCTTTTTGCGCCCCTTGCGCACACCATCACCCTTGGGGGGTAAGGGGGGTATTACTTTACTATTACTCTTAGTATAAGTATCGCAACAACTTTTTGGGGGTACCCCCTCCAAGTTTTTGGGGGTACCCCCCTCCAAAAATTTGGGGGTACCTCCATCTTCCGGCACGGTCAGGCGGCGGCCGCAGAAAATGCGGCGGACTGTCCCGCCGGCCTCTTCCCGCCGGGGCTCCGTATGAACGGATATCTGCCCCACCCGGACCAACGCTTTCAGGAGGTTCCGCACGGTATTCTCTCCACAGCCCAGCAGCTCGCAGAAATCCTTGTTGCTGGCATCGCACCAGCCGTCCGCGTCCGCCAGGCGGTAAATTTCGCCGTAAAGCAGCTTCGCCGTGGCGGGGACAGAATCTTCGTAGAGCAGCTCCACCGGGATGATGGCGAACAGGCCGCCGTTTTTAGGGTAGCGCCGCACGCGGCGTCACCTCCTCTCGATCAGGTCTATCAACCGGGACAGCTGGCAGACCGTCCCCGCCTGGCGGCAAGGATTTCGCCCGCTCCATTCCTTCCTCCTCTCCCCACCGCAAACGCTCCGCTGGTTTGCGGCGGGGGCCCCATTTTGGGCTTGCAATTTGCCGGGAATTTGGTATAATAAACATGTGCTATTCCTCGGCGCAGGCCCGGCATATTCCCGCCGGGTCTGCCGCGGCCCGTTCTTTTTGGCCGCGGCTAGCCCTGGACATGACTGCTCGAAGGTGCCAGCCTTCGGGCGGTCTTTTTTTTGCGCGTTTCATTGGTCTTCTCCTTCCTCCGGCTCCCACTGGACCGCCTGGGCTACGCACGCACGGAAGCTCCCCACGCAGGGGATCCACCGCAGCGTCCCGTCGGCCAGAAGGACCTGTACCCACCAGCCGCCCAGGGCGGGCGTGGCGCTCATGACCCGGTTCATATGGCGTCCTCCTTCACGGCCTTGTAGCGTACCTGGACATATCGCTCGGCGATTCGATAGCCCGTCTTGATGGGCAGGGCCTCGAACGCCGCCCTGGCGTCCGCCAGCGTGTCGTACTCCCGGCCGGGGCATACCTCCCAGGGGTCCCAGTTTCGGATGCGGGATTGAATCACATAGGGTTTCATAAGTACTCCTTTCCAGCTTGTCCAACGAAGCCCGCCGGGGCGGGCTATGGCGGCGTTTATGCGGGCACGCTGGGCGAATCCGGCTCCTGCGGTTCCCGCAGAACGGGATAAATATCCGCCGTAAAGCCGTACTTTTCCAGCCGCTGCTCGTAGAGAAACCGCAGCGCCTTGACGAACAGGGCGTTTTCCTCGGGGCTGATGTATTCCATAAAATCCCTCCTGGGGCAATTCTATGTTTCGTATGATTGTCCCTTGCATTCCGGCCCCAATTGCGGTAAGCTATGCACATAGGGCCTTTTAGTAGTTGGTTGAGGCTCCTGCCCTGTCCGGTGTTGGTAGCATCGGGCAGGGCGCTTTTCATTGCTGGGCGAAGATGAGCAGCAGCGTCTCCGCCTTCTTTGCCATGGCCAGACGCTCCTGAACCAGGTCCCTGGCTTCCGGGGAATCCAGGCGGGCCAGGGCGGCGGCGTCGGCCTCGCAGTGGTCCATGGTGAAGCCCATGAGCTCCACGGCATCGTCCAACAGGGTGGGGTCGATCTCAAATTTGACGTTTATATCGTCACCTCCCTTCATGCGCTGTCCCGGCCATAGAGCTCGTCGATGGTACAGCCCAATTCCGCCGCCAGGCGGGGGAGGATGGTACTGGGTGGATTACGCTGCCCGTTTTCCCATAGTGCGATTGTACTTTGGCTTCTCAACCCAAGGTTTGTGGCAAGCTGAGTTTGGGTTAGGCCCTTCTTCTGTCGCAATTTTCGGATACAAAAATAGATAGGCGTCACCTCCTCAAAATATTGCAATTTGTGTTCAGCCCTTCTTTCGGTGTATGGTAAAATTTTGCTGAAAGAAAGGGGGTGAAATGATTGGATAAATTCTATGATGCGTATTGGGAGCTTCTGACCACTCCTGACCAGGGAGAGGATGAACTGAGGACAATAATCTTTAAAACGAGGCAAAACGCAGACTTTTTCCTCAACCATCCAACAATCAGAGAGTTTCCTGCGGATGATGCAAAGTATATAGCTTATGGTCTAGGAGCGGCGCTTGAACTGTTGCAGCGCTATGAGAACCACGAACATCCTTGACCACCTGAAGAAGCCGTCAGTTGCCGCTGGCGGTTTCTTTACGCCTTTCGGGACCTGCTGCACAAACAAATCCTTCTGCGTAAAGGTATTCGATTAAATGCTTCTTAGCACGCCGGTATTCATCGAGTAATTCCTTAAAGTGCAGATCGTCCTCCCGGAATACAAGCATTGTCTTGATATCATCCATAGCCAACATTGCTGTTTACCTCCAATCATTTCAAATTGACATCAATATATCATTGCAATTTGCAATTGTCAAGTCGTTTTGAAATTATTTTTTCAAATTCAATATTTCCTCTTGTCATATCCTTAAAAATAGCAGATAATATTATTACTTTTTGAAATTGCCGGGGTGGGTTATGTTCCAAACACGTCTAAAAGAATTGCGAGAGGCGGCTGGATACAAGTCTCAGCAATCGCTGGCAGATGCCTTAGGTATATCTCAATCTACAGTTGGAAATTGGGAATCTGGACGCCGAAGCCCTAAACGAACGACAGCTATTCAATTAGCAAAATTTTTTGGTGTTTCTGTTGATTATCTTCTGGGGCTTACTGATCAGCCGGACCTAAAGCAGAGTATCCATCCTGCTTTTACAAGCTACCTTACCCAATCTGTCAGAGAGCAGCTTGCTGTGGAAGTCCAAGGCGAAGAAAAGCCCACCCCCGGGGATGGGGATGGGCTTGATTCCAAGAAGGTTTTGCTGATTCAAAAAATCATAGAACTTGACAAGGACAGTCTGGAGCGACTCATACAAGTGGCCGATTCAGTTCTTGGGAAGCGAGACGAATAAATTCGTCTAATTCATCAGGGGTGAAGGATAAAATTTTCTCCACCAACTCGAAGAGCAAATCATCGCGGTCTTTTTCGCTTTTTGAAGCGTCATTGTTGATTTTCCTGATTTTGGAATCAAAATTCTGCATAAAGTCTAATTCCTTTCCGCTTTGGCACCAAAACTGTACTTTTGCGCGGCGCAATTATATATCAGGGGCTTTGTCGAAACAAGGGGAACTTTGTCAAAAAAGTTCGAAAAAAGAGATTTCCACGAGATGACGTCTTTAAGTATACGCTGTGTTACAAATGTAAGCAAACGCGCTGCTACTTTAGAAAATAAAAGGGATCGTGCCCGGTTTGGACACAAGGTAGGTACAGGTGTACGGCGGTTCTGTAATTGCTGATAGGATATTGATTTCTATACTTGCTAGGGTATTTCAAAAAGCAACTCATATGGCCTGAGAGGTTTGTGGCTGAGTATATCGTACAACAGGACAGGAGGACCTGTCAAAATTTGTTTCATTATCTTTACATATTTTGAAATTTTTTCAACTTTTGACCGCCTTTTGACTGCGATTTTAGGTCGTACTTGTTATTAAAAGATAGTTTTTTGAAGGGCTAGTAAAGATATTATGCGCCATTCATCGTGTCGGGATAAGGGCGTTTCTATCTGAAAAAGGAATTGTGTCCAGACTGGACACGGAAGGGCGGGGAGATCATGACTATATTTTTTATTGTGGTTGTTGCCCCGATATTAAGCGTCATACTTGGACTGGCTTTCTATTACAGAAAATCGCCGGAGGAGCGGTTTGTAAAAAAGAACTATGACAAGCTGCGGCATTATCAGATCAAAATCCACACGTTAAATGACATAGTAAACGACAAATATTCTGAATTGCCTTACAAATTACAATGTGCTGAAGAAACTGCTTCCCTCTATACGGAGCTGCAAGCCTTCTGCTATAAAAATGGCGGAGAGAGCTGGTATTGCTCCGCCTGTGGACAGCCTGAAGCCGAATCCCGAAGGGCGGTCGCCGAGCTGAAAAAAGAAGCTGCCCTTTTGGAGGAGCGAAGGAGTGAAATCGCGCAGAAATTCAGCAAAGACGATTGGCGTACTTACTGCGATGAAAAAACACATAGTCTGCAGGGCCAGGGAGTCAGAATCACCAGAAGCTATGAGGAAGACATTAAAATCGAAGCCTATAACCCTGCCGCCTGTTTGGGCCTGGTCCGGGGAGCGTCCGGGAAACGCTACCTGACAACCTTCCACGAGTGCACCTGCCCGGATTATAAAAAGCGGGAGTTGCCCTGCAAGCATATATATTGCCTGTGCAGACTGACGGCTGAGCCTGGATTTTCCGCCCCTTTCAAGATTCCAGAAAGAGGTTTATACGGGATTGGGGCATGTGTCACAGGAACCTTCAATTATGGCACGCAAGAAGCCGTTCGAACGCTCTTAAAGCGGTATCTTGCCACGGTGGCCTTGAGTATAGAACCGACGGATTTTGTTCTTGAAGGAGAAAAGTCTGTTACTACGCGAGCGATTCAACGAGCAACAAACCTCAAATTGATGCAGATTAGGGAGGAGGATTTGCTTCCCATGCTGGAGACTGGAGAAGGAGGGGAATCACCATGAAGCGCGTCGCCCTCTACATCCGCGTCAGCACGCAGGAGCAGTCCATCCACGGCCTGTCGCTGGAGGCCCAGCAAGCCAGCCTGGGGGAATGGGCGAAGCGGGAACAGGTGGAGGTGGTGGGCCGTTACGCCGACCCCGGCATCTCCGCCCGAAAGAAAGCCGCCAAGCGCCCCGGCCTTCAGCGAATGCTGGCAGACGTTCGGGCGGGTAAGATTGACCTGATTGTGTTCACAAAGCTCGATAGGTGGTTCCGCAACGTCGGCGAGTATTACAAGGTCCAGGAGGTCCTGGAGCAGCACCACGTGGATTGGAAAACCATCTATGAGGACTACGACACTTCCACCGCCGCCGGGCGGCTGAAAATCAACATCATGCTCTCCGTAGCTCAGGACGAGGCCGACCGGACCAGCGAACGGATCAAGGTCGTCTTCGACGCCAAGCGGGAGCGGCGGGAGCCGCTGACGGGGAACTGCCCCACGGGATACCGCATCGAGGGGAAGAAGCTGGTAAAGAACGAGAAGACCCAAGAGGCCGTGGAGGCGTTCTTCCGCAAGTTCCTTTCCTCCGGCTCCATCAGTGAAGCCCAGGCCCTGGTTTGGGAGGAGTACCATTTCCGCATCGAGTACCAGCTTGCCAGCAAGATGCTGGACAGCCCCGTTTATCACGGGCATTACTATGGCGTGGAGGACATGTGCCCGCCCTACATCACAAAGGAAGAGTTTGAAAAAATCCAAGCCATGCGGAAGAGGACGGTGAGAAAGGTGAAGGACAACCGGGTCTATTTGTTTTCCGGTCTCATCGTCTGCGGTGAGTGCGGCTACCGGATGGGGGGACGGACCAACACTCGGGGCGGCACGCCCTTTTACAACTGCCCCAGCCGGTATATCCGCAAGGTGTGCGGCAATGGGGTGAACCTCGCCGAGAGTAAAATTGAAGCGTTTATTCTGGAAACCATAGACGCCAAGCTCTCCCAATACAGGATAGACTTCGACCGTTTCAGGAGCAGCCAGAAGGAGCGGAATTATCAGGCGGAGATTGCCGCCGTCAAGAACAAATTGTCCCGGCTGAAGGAGCTGTATCTAAACGAGCTGATCTCCCTGGAGGAGTTCCGGCGGGACCAGGAGCCGCTGAGGGCGCGGCTGGAGGAGCTGACAGAAGCAGCCAAGCCCGTGAGGATCCCGGATTTTGGGCGGGCGGAGGCCCTTTTATCCCAGGGCTGGCGGCCTGCTTACGAGGATTTGGACCGGGCCAGCCGGCGGGATTTCTGGCGGCTCTTGATAAAAGAAATCCGCATTTATGCGGACCGGAGGATTGATTATGATTTGGCCCTGTAATTTTTTTGACCGAGGATTACTTAATTTATACGCATCGGTAGGATTATAAAAGCAGTGGTCACCGATGCGGGTCTGCCAGTAGCCCACGCCGGTGGGGAAAAAGCGCCGGCACTCGGGACCGAAGGGGTTGTAGAACCAGAGCGATTCCGCCACGTCCGGCAGGCGGTTTCCGGCGATGGCCCAGTCTGCGATCTCGTAGTGAATGGCCTCGGGCCGCATGTTGTATATGTTCTGGGGATTGTAGGCGCCCCCCTCCGTCTCGCTGGCGCAGACGAATTGGTAGGGCTGGAAGATGATGTTGCGGATGCTGCCCTGGCCCACCCGGGCGTACTCGCCGCCCCGGGCGTGGACCCGGTTCATCACCACTCCCGCTACGGCCTTCATGCCGTTTTCCCCCTCGCCGCCCGCCTCGCACTCGATCAGGCGCGCCAGCAGCTCCCGGTCGGAATATGCCATGGTGCATTCCTCCTTTGTCGCTGGTTCATGATACGCGAAAAAAGCCCCGCTGGTGACAGCGGGGCTTGAGCCGTTATTTCTTCTGTTCCTGGATGGCGGTGCGGAACATCTCCTCCGTCTGCTCGATGGAGCGGTCCAGGGCGTACTGCCGGGCGTGCTCGCCGTAGCGCTTCCCCATCTCCTCCCGCTCCTCCGGGTGCTCGAACCACCAGTCGATCTTCTCCGCCAGGGCGGCGGGGTCCCCGGCGGGGAACAGGCTCCGCTCGTCCAGGGCGAACTGGGGCGTGGCGGACCGGGGGGAGTCGGCGATGACGGGCACCAGGCCGCAGGCGAAGGCCTCCATGCAGCTCATGGCCTCGATCTCCGCGTCGGAGGTGTGGACGTACAGGTCCGCCATGTGGAGGATCTCCAGCAGGCGGGCGGGCTCGTAGAACTCCATGACAATGGGGTTGGGCAGCTTCTCCGCCAGGCGGCGGTACTTCTTCTCCAGGGGCCCCTTGCCCGCCAGGATGACCTGGATGGCGTCCTTGTGGCGGCACTGGGCGCAGGCGTCGATCAGCACGTCCTGGCGCTTCTCCCCGGCGTAGCGGCCCACCATCAGTACGTTGAACCTGCCCCGCATCCAGTCCTCCTGGGGGCTCCGCCCGTAGGTGTACTGGGGGCTGATGCCGTTGGAGATGACGTGGAGCCGGGCCGTGTAGCCGTGTTCCCGGAGCTGGTTTGCGATCATGTTGCTGGGGCAGTGGATGTGGGTGAAGCGGTTGAAGAAGGTATCCCGGAATTTGGTGTAGACGAAGTCGTTCACCCGCTTGCTGTTTCCCATGTGGAGGGTGAAGGTGATGTTCTCCGGCTGGCAGTGGAAGGCCGCCGTATGGGGGATGCCCAGGCGCTCCACGTGCTTGAGGCCCATAATGGCCAGGGGGGAGGGCATCATGAAGTGGACCACGTCCGCCCAGGCCGCCGCCTTCTCAAAGACGTGCTTGTTGGGAATGGCCAGGCGCATCCCCTGGCTGGTGATGAGGTGCTCCACAATGGGGAGGAATTTCATCTGCCGGACGGCGTACTTGTAGTCCGTGGGCTTCCCCGTGGCGATGACCCGGACCTCGTTCCCGTGCTCCTTCAGGGCCGTGGCGAAGCGCCGGGCGCTGATGGTGGTCCCGTTGTTGGCGTCGTCGAACTGGTCGATGACCAAGACGATTTTCATACCCCGTTCCCCTCAGCCCTGGGCCAGAATCTGCTCCAGCCCCTGGGCCAGCTGGTCCGGGCAGGAGGTGCTCCTGGGCCCGCAGTGGATGCCCTTCAGGAGCTGGATGGTCTCCTGGGCGGTCTTGCCCTTCACCAGGGCGGAGATGCCCTGGAGGTTGCCGCTGCATCCGCCCACGACCCGGAGGGCCTGGATGACGCCCTGGTCGTCCAGGTCCACCTGCATTTCCCGGGAGCAGACCCCCCGGGGCTGGAAGGTATAAGTTTTCATATGGCGCGCACTCCTTTATCAAGCCGCCGGAAGGGGCGGGCTGTGGTTTCACAGATATAACCATAGCATAGAACCGGAAAAAAGGCAAGCCCCGGAGGGCTTGCCTTTCTGGGCTCAGCTCTTTAAAAATTCGCCGGGGTCCACGGCCTCCCCGTCCCGGGTGACGGAAAAGTGGAGGTGGGGGCTCTGGGCGGCCTCGGCGGAGGCGGTGGCGCCCACCGCGCCGATGATCTGCCCGGCGGTGACCAGGTCCCCGGGCTCCACCGTGGGCTTGGCCTGGAGGTTGGAGTAGGTGGTGGTATAGCCCCCCTGGTGGTCGATGGTCACGGTGGTGCCCATCAGGGGGTGGTCCTCCACGGAGGAGACCGTCCCGGCGGTGGCCGCCAGCACGGTGGTCCCGGGCTTGGCGGAGATGTCCACGCCGTCATGGGTCCGCCAGTCCGCCAGAGTGGGGCTGTAGACCAGCTGATCCACGGAGAAGGCCATGAGCACTTCCCCCTTCAGAGGCTCCACGATGAGCTGGGGGGGCTCCGCCATTACCGGCGTGTCATCCACCTCCGTCTCCGGCATGGCGGGAACGATTTCCACCTCCACCGGAGCGGCGGTCTCAACGGTAGGCTCCTGTTCGTCAGGTTCCGGCTCGGGTTCGGGCTCCGGCTGGGGGACGTAGACGTCCCGGGCCGGGGCGCTGACCGCCTCCGTGGGCGGGGCCTCCTCCTCTGCGGGCTTGTCCCCGGCGAAGAGCAGATACCAGCCGCTCACCGCCGCCGCGATGAGGCAGACGGCCAGCAGGAGGTAAAAGCCCGTGCCGCTGAGGACGGATTTCAATTTGTGTTCCATGCAAGAGTTCCTCCCTCATGTGAAATAGTCTGAGGGAAGTATGGACGGGGGCAGGGAAAATTATACTGCCTCCCACTGCATAGAACGCTTTTATTTTCGGCCCTCCAGGGCGGCGGCGTAGAGGGCGTTCCGGCCGAGGCCCGTGTGCTCCGCCACCTCCCGGGCGGCGTCCTTTAAGCGGACTCCGCTCTCCGCCAGGGCCAGCACCTGGGCCGCGCCCTCCTCCAGGGTGACGGCGGCGGCCTGCTTAGGCTCCGCCCCGGCCACCACCAGGACGAACTCGCCCCGGGGGTCGTGCTCCTGGTAGTATTCCGCCGCCTCCCCCAGGGTGCAGCGGCGGACCTCCTCATGGAGCTTGGTCAGCTCCCGGCAGAGGGCGATGCGCCGCTCCGGGCCGAAGGCCGCGCACAGGTCCGCCAGGGTGGGGCGGAGCTTGTGGGGGGCCTCGTGGAAGATCATGGTCCGGGTTTCGTTTTTCAGGCCCTCCAGATGCTCCCGGCGGCTCTTCTTGTTGACGGACAAAAAGCCCTCGAAGGTAAAGCGCCCCGTGGGCAGGCCGCTGACGGCCAGAGCGTTCACCGCCGCGCAGCAGCCGGGGATGGCCGTGACGGTGACGCCGTTCTCGGCGCAGAGACGCACCAGGGCCTCACCGGGGTCCGAGATGGCGGGGGTGCCCGCGTCGGTGACCAGAGCGCAGCTCTCTCCCGCCAGGAGGCGGCTGAGGACCGCCTGCCCGGCGGAGGCGGCGTTGTGCTCGTGATAGCTCACCAGGGGCTTTTTGATTTCAAAGTGGTTCAGCAGCTTCAGCGACACCCGGGTATCCTCCGCCGCGATGAAGTCCGCCGCCGCCAGGGTCTCCACGGCCCTGGGGGACAGGTCCCCCAGGTTGCCGATGGGCGTGGCCACCAGATACAGCGTTCCGCTCATAGCGGGGCCTCCTCTCTAAAGTAAACACGGTCCAGCTCCGCCGTGGGGGAGCCGTCTGGATTCTCTAAAATCAGGGGCGGCTCCACGGTCAGGCCCGGCCTGCCGCCCCGGCGGGCCTCCAGCAGCACCAGGGAGGGGGCCCGTTCCGACCGGACGGAGACAAAGCGCAGCCGCTTGGGCTCCAGGCCCGCCAGATCGGAAGAGCGTCGTGTAGGGAAAGAGTGTAGATCTCGGTGGTCGC
>CAJUOD010000002.1 GCA_910587875.1 uncultured Oscillibacter sp.
GTGCTCTTCCGATCTTTCTGGAGCCCGCACTGGACGGCGTAGTCATAATCAGGCGTGTAGATGTCCACCCACTCCCCTTTGACCCCGGTGTCCGTGGCCCGGAAGGTCCCGACGTTGCCGTCGGCGTACACCACATAGACCGTGGAGCCCAGGGGGATGACCGACCGGTCCACTGCGCAGGTGACGCCCTCCTCCACCGGCGCCCCGCTGGCGGTGATGCCGTAAGCCGGGTGGTCCGGGGTCTTGCCGCAGGTGTCCGCCGTGTACCAGGTGACGACGCACTCCTCGATGACGTGGACCTCCGCCGGCTGTTCGGCCGCCTCCTCCGGCTCCGGCGCCGTCCGCTCCGCCGGAGCCGGGATAATCCGGACGGCGGGGCCAGGAGGCGGCGCCTCCGCCGGGTATGCGGGCCGGAGGCACAGTCCCAGGAGGAGCGCCAGGAGAAGGGCGGGGAACAAAGCCTTATTCCGCATTTGCGGACTTCTCCAGTGGACGGCGATAGGCCCACCAGGTTTCACCGTAGGAATCAATTCCATGCGAGACATAATTATTGAAGAACACCAGCTGGTCGGTCGCGCGGAGAAAGATTCGCCACGTGGATTCATGGGCATATTTGCTTTTAATGAACACCGGCTTCCCCTTCATTTCCAGAAGCTCCTCCAAGGTCAGCGGGTCGTTTCTCAGTGACTCCCGAGCCCCCCGGAGAACTTGAAGCGCCCACGGAGTAAGCAGCTCCGTACCGTCCTCCGCGAAGCAAATGTCCTCGTAGAGCTTCAGCCGCTCCCGCACCTCCGCCATGGCCCAGAGGGCCCGGTAGAGGATGGCGAGCACGCCTTCCGGCTCCGCCTCGCCGTACTGAAGCCAGTCCAACATGACATCTCCAAGCTCATCGTCTGTCAGCTCCGGCTCAAGGTCCACATCCAGCGTCTTGGCAACTCTGCGAATCAGGGAGCACACGCTGCATTCATTTCCGGGTGCTTTTGTGTACCATGCCCAGCCGTCCCGGACAAAGACCTGATTCAGCGCCAGATCCGTCATGCTCATCGCATGACCGCCATTCATGGTAAACCGTTTCATGTGTCTATCTCCTCTTTCAGCGCCACTTCGTCCCGCTCCGGCAGCCCGACAATGTCCGCGATAGCCGCCAGCAGCCGCAGGGCATCCGGGTCCGCCAGGCGGATGGGCTGTCCGCAGAGCGGACACGGGTCCCCGGTTTTCAAAATTCTCATGCGCGCTCCTCCTCACCTGTATTTGTGTCCAACTTGGACACATCGTCTTCCACCGGCGGCAGGGCCATCCAGCGGATGCACTCCGCGTCGAACGTTGGACCGCCTTTTTTGAACAGGAAATTCATGCCGTCGAACCAGCAGAGGCGCTGAAGGTATGTGTCGGGATTGCCGTCCGTTCCAGCCAGCCGGAAAGCCGCCACCACCTCGCAAGACTGCCGCGGGAACGTCCCGCCAGGCATCCAGCCGGAGATTACCAGCTGTCCTTCCGTTTGCTCCAGCTGGAACTCCTCGCCGGAGGCGGGAGGCGGGACCTCCAGCCATTTGGTATACTGGAGGCCGGACAGGACTTTCTTCCCGTTCGGGGACCTGAACTGTCCGTCCTTCCATATGGCCGGGCGGTAGACCGGGCCGTCGTTGTCCAGCGCATAGGTGAGGATCGGCTTGCCCTCCGGCGGCGTGCGGCCACGGCTCTCCCAGCGAACACGACGGGCGGGAGGCGCTTCCTCCTCGAGCTCCTCCTCGAGCTCCTCCTCGGGCTCTTCCTCCGGTTCTTCCTCCGGCTCGGCTTCGGGCAATGTGTCCAAGTTGGACACATCCTGAACAGGTTCTTCACGGGCGGGCGGCTCCGTGACCGCCGGCGGGCGGAAGTTGTCAGTCAGGCCCATGAGGAAATCCGTTGTACATCCCAGCAGAGCTGCCACTTTCACCTCGTCGCCGCATTTACCCGGCTCCAGGCGCGGACGGCACCATTCAGCCGGGTCGCCGAACTCTCCAGCGGCCCATCGGCGAATGTCGGCCACCGCGCAGCGGTCCCAACGCCAGGCGATAATCTCCTCTCCCGGCAGCCCGGCGGCGTCAATGGCCGGGAGGAGCCGCTTTGCATAAACCCGGGTTTCCCTCTGGTACTCCCGGCCTGCCTTCTGCTTCCGTTTGTAGGCCTCCTCTTCTGCCGCGTCCTTTTTGGCCTTCCGCTGGGCCTTGGCCTTGGAGCACATGCGCTCGCAGGGGGAATAACTGGCCTTCGCTTCCTCGCACTCCAGGCAGCAGATCTTTCCGCCGCAGAAGGATTTCCAGGTACTCGCCTCACAATCCCGCCGGAGGAATGTGTCTCCCCGCTTGCAGGGCTTCCCGTCCGGGCACTGGAGCTCCGGCTCCCACCGCCAGCCCTCGTTGTACTTCTTCAGCACCTTCTCGGCGGCGCTGCCGCTGGGCGCCTCCGACAGGGCGTTGGCCATGCGCTTTTGAAAATCCTCCGGCAGGCGGGCCAGGGCGTAGGCCGTCTGCTCCGGCAGCTTGTCCTTCTCGAAAAGGGCCATGTACTCCGGGATCAGCTTTTCCCGGATGACCTTCAGCCGGGCCAGCTTCGGGGCGGAGATTCTGCACGCCGCCGCCACCTGGTCACGCATCCGGCCGGGGAACTCCAGTCCCTCCTCCTTCAGCAGATATAAAAGCTCCTCCACACGGGCCGCCTGCCTGGCCTGTTCGGCGGAGGTCAAGACCCGGGTGTCGCTGTTGGCGTAGATCAGCCGCAGTTCCTGGAGGGCGGAGGAGCCCGCCGCCGTCTCCCTGATACAGGGGACCTCCTGAAGCTCCGTCCGGCCCTCGTCCACCAGCTTCTGGAGCGCCGCCCGGCGACGGTGGCCGGAGACGATGATAAACCGGCCCTCTGCCTCCGGGTTCTCCCGGACCCGGAGGGGCTGCTGGAGGCCCACAAGCTCGATGCTGGCCGCCAGCTCCTCCAGGTCGCAGAGCGTGTAGAAATTCCTCGGGTCGCTGTCGATCCGGTCCAGGGATATGTACTCGATCTGCTCCCGGCCGCCGGATGTGTCCAAGTTGGACACATTTTCGCCGGTCCCTTTCAGCTGCTGTTTCAGCACGTCTCCCAGACTATAACCCACGCTTTTCGCCTCCCTCCAAGTACTCCCGCACAAAGGCCCGGTAATCCTTCGACGCCCCGCAATGGGGGCTGAAGGTCAGGATGCTCTCCCGGGCGGCGATGCTCTTGGGCACCGGCGGGCTCATGCGAATCCGGGTGTGGAAGACCGGCAGGCCGGACTCCAGCGCCAGCAGGCGGTGAATCTCCCGCTCCTCGGCGGTCCGCTGGAACTGGGTGCCCAGGATGCCAGCCACCCGGAGCCGGGGGTTGACGCTGCGCATGGAGTCCACCTGCCGCGTCAGCTCCGCCATGCCCGCCGTGGAGAACACGTCCAGCCGGATGGGGATGATGACCTCATCCGCCGCCAGCAGCGCCGCCTGGGAGGCCAGGCCCAGGGAGGGCGGCAGGTCGATGATGAGGTAATCCACGCTGTCCTCGGCCAGGACCGTCCGCAGCTCCTCGATCTGCGTCACCTTGGCGCCGCTGTTGGGGAGGTCCGCCCGGGCCAGCTCCATACCGGAGGGGATCAGACTCAGCGTGGGAGAAACCGGCGTCACGAAGTCGGGCCAGTAGCCGGCGCCGTCCGTCAGCAGGGTCCAGGTATTGCCGCAGGCGCTGGTGTCTGTGACGCCGAAGTACTGGGACAGGTTGCCCTGCTGGTCCGCGTCGATCAGCACCACCTGCTTGTCATGCTCCGCCGAAAGGCACCGGGCCATGGTGGCCGCCGTGACGGTCTTCGCCGTCCCGCCTTTCAGGTTCAAGATTGCTATGGTTTTCATGGTTTTTCTGTCCTTTCAAATTCGATAACCCACACCAAGGGGTTGGCTATCCAGCCGTAGAGGGCGCGGTCGGCGGGTTTGACGCATTGGTCCCAAACCCACATAAACGCTTGCTTCGCAGTCGACGCCCATGAGGAGGTTTCCGTTGCTTGCCAGCCCTTATATAATCCTTCTTTTTCCGCCTGCTCCTCGGTGATATCCCACAGACGTTCCCCCCGCACGCCCGTCACCCGCAGGAAGATTCGCGCGGCCTCGCGGGGCATGTGGATGGAGGGACGCCACTTCACGCCGGGAAGAGTTTCCCCCTCTGCCTTATAATGGATTTCCGGCGCGGTCCCTTCTGTTCTCGACCACGGCGCCCACGCCTCCCGCACATACAGGATTTCGCCGGGGCGGTAGGGAAGTGACAATACCGTTGCTCCCGTTGCATCAATAAGCCCGTCAACAATATGTATCGGTTCGCTTGATACAACAAGACTTGCCATAGACATTTGACAATATCTTGCTTGCGGCTTCACCACCCGCCGCGTCACCGTCTTTCGGTTCTTCAGAATCGCGCGGACCATTTCGGAATTGAATAAAATCGGTTTCATACAGCCTCCTCAAAAAGGCAGGTCCTTCTGCTCCCCCTTCAGTTCTTTGATTTCCACCTGGTCCGGGTCCCGTTTATTGCGTACCCGGGCCTTCCGGCCCTCCGCCGCGTAATGGGAGGCGGCCGCCCTGGAGTCCCCCGCCGGAATGACGCGGCTGAAGGTCTGCGTCGCGCCGTAGAAGTCCATGCTCAGGGCCATTCCCGCCTCGCCCTCTTTGTTTTTGGCGATCTTGAGCGTGCGGATTTGGTTTTCGGAGTCAGTCTCATCCTCCCGGTACAGCAGCATGGCCACGTCCGCGTCCATCTCGATCTGCCCGGACTGGCGGAACGAGTGCATCCCGGGGAAAGACTTCTTGCTCTGATCTGGGCGGGTGAGCTGGCTTAGGGCCAGCACCGTCACGCCGGTCTGACGGCCCAGGTTCTGGAGGTCCCCGGAGACCTCGCTGACCCGCTCGAAATCGCTGCTCCAGTGCCGCTCCCGGCTGCCGGGGATTTTCTGGAGGTAGTCGACTACCACCAGCTCGTAGTGGCGGCTCAGGGCCAGGGCCCGGACATCCGCCGCCGTCATGCCGGAGGCGTCGATAAACTCCAGGTCCGGAGAGATCAGCGAGTCCTGCACGGAGACGATCAGGTTGAAATCCGCCTCCTGGAGGTCGAAGCGCTTGATCTTCCCCAGGGGCACCTTGGACTTGAGGGCGACCAGGCGGTCAAAGAGCTTCCGGTCATTGTTTTCGTAGTAAAAATAGCCCACCCGGCGCTGCTCCGCGATATGGACGCACATTTGCAGGGCCATGGCCGTCTTGCCAGCGCTGGGGTAGCCGCCCAGGACGATGAAGTCCCCCGGCTCCACGTAGATGTGCTCATCCAGGCCCAGGGCGCCCCAGGTGAAATAGGGCGGCTGCTTCTCCTCCGCGTGGCGGTCCAGGAACGCCTCGTAGCACTGACGGAGGTTTGTGATCCGCACGCCGGGCTTTTGGCAGGTCAGGGCGTTGATCTTGTCCACCACCGCCTGGGCGTCGTCCAGGCCGGAAGCGGCGGCCTCCGCCAGCTTTTCCCCCAGCGCCTCCAGGTGATATTGCAGGGCGCGCCGCCGGAGGATGTCAGCGTACTCCATGGCGTTGGCGGAGGTGGGCGTAACCTCCATGAGCTCCGCAAGAATCTTGCGGTAGTTCCCGCCCAAGGCGTCGTTGACTGTGATGGGGTCCGTGTCCTTCCCCTGGGCCCGGAGCCGCTTGATCGCCAGGAAGATATTCCTGTAGGCGCCCTCGATAAAGTCATCCGCCGTGAGCTGCTGGAGCAGGGGTCCAATCACCTCCGGGTCGATCAGCATGGAGCCCAGGACGGCGATTTGGGATTCCAGCGCCAGCTCGGCCGTCAGTGCGCTCATATGTACCGCACCCCCGGTTCTCTGGCTGGGCCGCTGGGTTTGTCAGCGGGCAGCTCGTCCGACTTCAGGGGGAACACCGTCAGCCAGTTGGCCACGGTGGCCCTGTCCAGGAGTGCCAGCTTCATGCCCCGGTCACCACCGGAGAGCCTGTCCAGCTTTTTCAGGATACCGTTCATGGCCCGGGTGGTCTTCACCGGGGACTTATTCGCCACAGCCCGGTTCTCTAGGAGACCCAGAATGGCCTCCAGCAGCTCCCCGTCCTCCCCGGCGTAAGCCGTGCAGAGCGCGAAAATTTCACGGGGGACTATAGGGGGTTTATTATATATATTACTCTTAGTAGTATGGTCCTCATTTTTGAGGGGACCGTCCCCTCTTTTTTGAGGAGACGTATCCTCATTTTTGAGGGGACCTTCCGCCCCCTCTTCCGTCCCCTCCGGCGGGTCCTCTTTCGCCAGTTCCTGCCCGCAGAAAATGCGGCGCTGGGTGATGTCTCCTTTGCTTCCGTACCGCCGGATCATCTTCACCCGGATGTGACCTTGATCCGCCAGGGCGGAGATCAATCGGGTGACAGTAGCCTCGCTGCATCGGAGGATCTCCGTGAAGTCCCGATTGCTGGCGTAGCAATAGCCGTTGGCGTGACTGAGGCGGTAAATCTCGCCATAGAGCAGCTTTGCCGTAGCGGGGATTTGGTCATCATAGAGTACGGCGGCGGGGATCAAGGCGAACTGGCCTCCTTGGGTCATATCTTGCTTTGCCAACAGCTCTCACCTCTCAATCCAGTCGATCAGGCGGGCCAGCTGGCTCACCAGCCCGGCCGCCCCGATATAGGTCAATATCATGGCCCAGGACATGGGGAGGGCACCCCCTCCCCCGTCCAGATTGGGGCTTGCATTTTGCCGAGATTTTGCTATAATAAGCATAGACCTTGTTCCTCGGCTGAAGCCCTGGACAACGCCGCTCCGAAGTTGCCGCTTCGGGGCGGTCTTTTTTGTGGTTTTCACTGGTCTTCTCCTTCCTCCGGCTCCCAGCGCAGCGCCTGGTCTATGGCCGCTCGAAAGCTCCCCACACAGGGGACCCACCGGAGCTTTCCATTGGGGAGCAGTATCTGCACGCACCAGCCGCCCCTCACGGGAAAGGCGCTCATGATGTGGTTCATACGACCTCCTCCTCATAGGCGCTCGGGTGCTGGGCTCGCAGAAGCCGGGACAGCATTTCTTCTGAGCGGGCGTCGCACTCTTCACCCGTGATCAGCCGCAGGGCCTCCAGCATCTTCAGCGCCCCGTTGTATTGATGCTGCCAGTACTCCGCTGAGTGGAACGCCTTTTTCTGGATCGCCTCGTCGATAATGTTCTCCAGGGGAAGCAAGCAGCGTCTGTGCCCGGCGGCCAGTAGCGCCGCCTTCTCTTGTTCGTTCACGATCTGCCTCCTATTCCTTGACGGGCTTGTAACGCACCTGGGTATAGCATTCCGCGATGCGATGCCCATGTTTGACCGGCAGGGCCTCGAAAGCCTTCCTGGCCGCTTCCAGCGAAAAAAACTCTTTGCCGGGGCAGACCTCCCAGGGGTCCCAGTTATGGATGCGGGATTGAATTACATAGCGTTTCATAGCGGCTCCTTTCCGGCGGTCCTCCAGAATACATCCAGCTCCAGACAGGGGCGGGCAAGCTCCCGGAGATCCGCCGTGATTCGGTTGAACTCGGCCTGCTCCCTCTGATCGACGCCGCCCTCGGCGATCTCCAGCAGACGGTCCACGGCCTGGCTCTTGGCGAAGCGGGACAGCAGCAGATACACTCTGACCGCCGACTCCAGCGCGCTGCGGGCCTCCAGCTCCGGGACTACGTATGCGAGCAGGCCGCTGGTTTCGTGAAGATGGCGGTAGGCGAGGGCCGGGGCCCGGTAGCAGACCACCATCCGCTCCACAACGTCACCGGGGGGGAATCCGCCGGCCGCTCTCGTAGGCCCGGAGTGTTTCAGGCGCGACGCCGATCTGCTCCGCCGCCGCCTCCTGGGTGAGGCCGGTACAAATCCGCCCGGTCCGGTAGATGTTTTGGGACAGTTCAGACATGGCTATTTCCTCCTGTTTGTGATATGGTCGAGTCAGGTATTGGGTTTTCTCCCGTGCCGCCGCCGCAGGCTTCCGATCGTCGGCAGCGGTGGTGGCTGCGACGGTTCCGGCGCTCCAAGGAATTGCCGGAGTTCATCTTTGAGGACCCGGTAGGTCTTTCCGATTCGGATGCACTTGATCTGATCGCTCCGAACCAGTTCATAAGCGCTGTTATACCCGATGTTCAGCGCCGCAGCAACGTCCTTGACCGTCAAGACCATGGGCAGCTCGTCAAAGGATGTAGGATAGTCTTTCATGTCTGTACACCTCCTTTCTGGATTAGGTTGACCGGCGTCAGCCCGCCGCCGGGGGAGAGTCGCGGCCGAACAGCTCGTCGATGGAGCAGTCGAGGGCGCCCGCCAGAAGGGGGAGTCTGCCCGCCGCGGGGAGATCCTCGCCGCTTTCCCAGCGGGACACGGTGGCGACAGATACGCCAACTTTGCCCGCTAACTCCTTCATGGTCAAGCCCGCGGCCTCCCGGAACTTACGAATTTTCACAGCCTCACCTCCTTTCGATGAAATTGGGGCTTGCTTACGCCTTGCGTAAATGGTAAAATAAACAATACACATACGATGGAAAACCCAGTTTAATCAAGGCTCTGCTTTGAGTGCGGTCCCGGCTTCCAGGTATAACGTCCTGCAAGTCTGCGCGAATTTGCTCAAAAGCATCTCTGTATGATTTTTCTGGAAGCTATGCAGTGTGGTAATGGACATGGTGGCTACTGCGATTTGTGTACCGTCCTCCGATACAACCACACACTCCTTTGAGAAAGTTCGCGTTTTGAGATCGACGCACGGGCGTTTGCCTGTCTGTTCCACAGAGATCGGCTTCCCGCCATTCCGCTTGGCGTCGTCCATTTTCTCCCCTCCTTCTGGATGGTCTATTTTTCGTTCGTTGTCCCTTGCGGTTCACCCTACACGTAAAGCATAAATGATTTATCAATCAATGTCAATCTATATTTTGATTAATTAATCTTTTTTGGCATATTATCCAATTTGAATATTAAGGTGCGTTCTGCTATGGATAAGGAACTTTTTGTGCAAAACATCAAAAAATATTGTGCTTTACGTGGAGTGAAACCCACAGTAGCCTGCCGGGAAAGCGGGGTCAGTTCAAGTTTTATAACAAATATTGAGTCCAAAGGACAGGTTCCCTCTATTGAGAAAGTTTACATGTTGGCATCCTACCTTGGAGTAACGATTAACGATTTGGTAGGAGAGGATATCATCACTTCCTCCAGAGGCCCAGAGCAACCCTATTTGGTGCGGCAGTATAATCTCCTCTCCAAAGAGGCACAGATGGAGGTCCGGGCCTTCATTGAGTTCAAGGTCGCGCAGGAAGCTGATAGTGGGAAAACAAACAAGGAAGAATAAGCTGAATAGGATAAATTTCGTTTTCGCTTATTTGAGAAAACAGGTAATTCATGTCAAACAAAAAAGTGTGTCCAATTTGGACACCGGAAAGAGAGGGTGGACATGGCTGGCCTATTTCTAATCCTGGCAATCGTTTTCTTCGTCTTATGGAGGAAAGCAGCGAAACAATCTACTAATTCCCAAAAAACAGTTCAAGAACTAAATCAGGAGCTGGAATCTTCCAGGCAAGAGAATACTGGATTGCGGGCCGAGGTTTTGGAAGTCCGCGGGGAGAACACGGAGAAGCAGCTCCGTATTGATAAATTGTCCCGCTATGAGGGGCTCGTGGATGTAGATGCTGAAATCCAGAAAAAGCGGGAAGAGGCTGCTGAAGAAATCCAGGCGCAAAAAGACTCTGCCGCACAGGAGCTTGTTGCTGCCAAGCAGGAGGCGAAGGAGCTCCGAGCTAAAGGAAAGGCCAGCTATGAGGCCGCTGTTAAAGAAGCGGATTTGAAATTATCGTCGATTGAATCCGAGTCAAAGCGTATTCTCAGCGAAGCCCAGCGACGGGCCGAAGAAATTGCAGGGGATGCCTATAAAATCGCGGGCAAGGCGGAGGATTATAAAAAAGTTGCTGCGGCTATGAAAAATGTGATTGAGGGTTATGGAGACCAGTACTTAAAACCCACATATTCACTCTTGGATGACTTGGCGGAAGAGTTCGGATATGATGAAGCTGGACAGCAATTGAAACTGGCCCGCGAGAACTCCGCGCGGATGATAAAAGCGGGAACTGCCGCTACTTGTGACTATGTAGAAGATGCCAGGAGAACTACAGCCATTGCCTTTATAATCGATGCTTTTAACGGGAAAGTCGATTCGATTCTGTCAAAGATTAAGAAAGACAACTATGGTACGCTGGAGCAAAAAATCAAAGACTCATATGAGCTGGTTAATCATAATGGCCGAGCTTTTCGCAATGCTACCATAACCCCAGAATATCTTTCTGCTCGCCTGGAGGAATTAAGGTGGGGAGTACGTGTGCAAGAGCTTAGGGCTCAGGCCCAGGAGGAGCAGCGGCGGCTTCGAGAACAAATCCGCGAAGAAGAACGCGCCCGCCGTGAGTATGAAAAGGCTATGAAAGAGGCCGCAAAGGAGGAGGAGATGCTTCGCAAGGCCATGGAAAAGGCCGCAAAGCAGATTGAATCCGCAACGGAAGCGAACCGCGCGGAGTACGAGGCTAAATTGGAGGACCTGAAGCGACAACTAGCGGAGGCCGAGGAGCGGGGCCAGCGCGCGCTCTCTATGGCTCAGCAAACGAAGCACGGAAATGTCTACGTGATTTCCAATATCGGGTCCTTTGGCGAAAACGTGTATAAGGTCGGTATGACGCGTCGCTTGGATCCCATGGACCGGGTTCGTGAGTTGGGGGACGCGTCGGTTCCGTTCCCGTTTGATGTACATGCCATCATTGAAAGTGATGATGCCCCGGCCTTAGAATCTACGTTGCATAAGCTGTTAGCACTCATGCAGGTAAATAAGGTCAATCCCCGCAAAGAATTTTTCAGAGTCATGCTTTCTGATATCAAGGCCATGGTTGACAAGCTCGGATTGAAAACCGTTTGGACAATAGATGCTGCAGCCGCCGAATATCGGGAGACGTTGGCCATTGAGGAAGCTATGAAGTCAGACCCCGAAACCAAGAGCAGGTGGGAAAAATATAACGCCAGCATTGCGGAAGAAGAAACGGTTTCTCAAGATGTTGGTTGATATTTTTGAGAAAGGGGATGTGTCCAATTTGGACACATCCCTTTTTCTGCTGGTTGACAAAGCTTCACCTAGATGGCTTCCGGGCCGGAAGGTATAATGACCCTGTACCTCGGAGGCGTGAGCCCATAGGGTGGAAGATTTCCAACTAGACGGGCCGTTTCCGAGCTGGTAGAATGGTTCTACTTTAGGGCGGAGTAAGTTAGGGCGGACTATGTTAGGGAGGGACGGCGTAACAAAGGGTGTACTATACCCACCGTTCTGCATAGATCGAGAAGATAAGCTATCAAGGCAAGCATTGACAGAATTTGTATATTGTGGTATAAAGAAACCATCATTGATTGTTTGTGCGCCCTCCGTGAAACTCGGAGCCGGGCCATTGGCCTGGGGCTGCCAGGGAGCAGCATTGCATACGTTGTGGTGGAGACGCTGGCATGACCGGCTGATCCCAAGGGTTGTACGTTCGGTGAGCGTAAGCCGCCGAGTGGTGTTTAGGGGGCGGTCTGCCCATTTTTTGAATGATGATGAGGGAACCGGAACGGGTCTTGACTTTCTGCGGAGCGTCTGCTATGCTGTAGCCATACAGTATCAGGGCTTTGCGAAAGCAAGCACAGTATCCGTGTTTCAAAGTGTCCGGGCTTTCCCATTGGGAGGGCGCGGGCTTTTTCATGGGTTCTTGATAAAACCGCAAGTGTACAAGCCTTTGGGCCTCTGGTAGAATGTAACCGTACTTTGAGGGCGGAGCGTTTTAGGGAGGAGCATTTCAGGGCGGATTGGCGGCGGTAAGGGGGTAGTATGCCCTTCCGCAAAGATCAACAAATGAACATGGTGCAGCTGCGCCTGAAAACGAGAGTCATTCCGTTTTCAGGCTTTTTTGCGCTCATAATCAGAGGACGCCCGGCGCTTCGCGCAACGGGAGGGGACCAGTCACCCCCAACCGCCAAGGGCAAATGAAAGGAGAAATTCCTATGCAGAATCGAATGAAAAGATATTCTATTTCCGGGCCGGTCCAGACTGCCGGCCAGTTCCGCCTCCGGCAGGGCGGGACTTCCTTCCGCCTCTCACCGTCCTTCTGCCGGGGACGGGACCACGGACGCAGGCGGGATATCTCCCGCGCCTTGCCCAGGGCTTCGCGTCTGCCGCGGGAACTCTCTTCCCCGTCGCTTTTGAGCGGCTTCACGGCGATCATACTGACCACGATATACAACGGAGACGGACCAGCTAGATCGGCTGCTCCCAGCCTGTAAATCCCTCAGTTTTCAATGGGTCTAAGCTCATTGACACGGTTTTGGCCTGGGAGGTCCGGCGGAGAAAAGCCGGAAACGGCCAGATCGTGCCAATGGGTGAGGTGCGTCCTTTTCTAAAAAAGAAAGGATGTACTTATGTCGAACCACTATCTCAATCTCATGGCCCAGGTGGACAAGCTCCACCGCCACAACCGCCAGGGCAGCTATAAGACGCGGGCCCGCTACTATGAAGCTATGCAGCGGTTCTGCCGCTTTCTGGCGGAGGTCTTTCGTTTGGAGCGGCTGGCGAACATTGCGCCAAAGCATATTTATGCGTACGTCGCGTATCTCCAGGAGCAGGGGAAGTCCACCTCTACAATCAAGACGGACCTCTCGGCTATCCGCTTTTTTCATGACCTGATTCAGAGCCCCCGGTATGAGCTGCCGGGGAACAGCGACCTGTTCCTCCAGCGCCGGACCTTCGGCGGCGTCGACCGGACGTGGAGTGATAACGAGTTTGAAAGGATGCTTGATACCGCATTAGCTGTCGGCCGTAATGACTATGTTTCGATTTTCTACCTGGGCCGTTTTGCTGGCCTTCGCATCCATGAATGCTTCCGTATCGACACCGCTACGGCATCAAAGGCGGTTAAAGAGAAAGCTATTACTATCAAAGGCAAAGGAGGACTGTTGCGGACAGTCCCCTTGAATGACCTCCTGGTCCAGCGGCTCCGGCACGATTTGAAACGGACGACACGAGGACATAAATTGTATGTGCTCGACGATCAGGAAACTCACGAAGCTATCAAAGCCCTTCAGGTATTTATTTGGCTGTACCGTCCTTCCATCCAAGATAAAGACTCCGCACGGCCCATGACCTTTCACGGCCTGCGCCACACCTATGCAGCGGAGAAGTATCAGAGCTTCATTGCCGCCGGGAAGACCCCCTACGAGGCGAGAAAGGCCGTCTCCAGGCTCCTGGGACATGGACGGGACGATGTGACGAACATCTATCTGGCGTCGCTGAAGGGAGGCGAGGAGGATGCTTAACCGACCGCTGAGCTTCGATGACATCCCCCTGGTGCTGACGGTGGAAGAGCTGATGCCCATTCTCAGCATCGGCAGGAATACGGCCTTCGCCCTGGTCCGCTCCGGCCAGATCAAGAGTATCCGCGCCGGCAAACAAATCCGCATCCTAAAGCATGAGCTGTTGGAGTACTTGACCGGCGGAACCGGGACAAACGTGTCCTGGACAGACGCCGCCTCGCCGCTTACGATGGAGGATGATTCCTGCCGGGCGGCGGAAGGAGGTATCGACGATGCCGCGCGGTAAAAAAAGAAGCGGACGGGCCGCCTCTGGGGACGGGTCCATCCGAAAGAAGATCGTGAAGAAGAACGGAAAAGAGTATACATACTGGGAGGCCCGCTACACCTGCGGCTTCGATCCCAAGACGGGGAAGCAGAAGCAGCACTCCATCTCCGGGAAAACCCAGGCCGAGGTTGCCCAGAAGCTCCGGGAGATCACGGCGGAGATTGGGCAGGGCACATTCAAAGAAGCCTGCAAGCTGACGGTGGGGGAGTGGAGTATTATTTGGGATAAGGATTACCTGATCGGCGTAAAACCACGGACCCAGGAGGCTTACAGAAGTATTCTATGCACCCATATTCGGCCGGAGCTTGGAGCGATTAAGCTGGAGGTTTTGAATGCTCACACAATCCAACACTTTTACAACGGCCTTTTTCAAAAAGGGCTTTCGGCAAAGACAGTAAAAAATGTCCATGGTGTGCTTCATGAGTTGCTCCAGCAGGCGGTCAGAATTGGATACTTGCGTGTGAATCCTTCTGATTCCTGCACTCTCCCGCGAGTCGTAAAGAAGGAAATCAAGCCGTTGGGTGATGATGCCATCCGGCAGTTCCTGGAGGCAATTCAAGGTCATCGGTTTGAGATTCTTCTAATGGTTACTCTTTTCACGGGGCTGCGGGAAGGCGAAGTACTTGGGCTCTCCTGGGACCGTGTGGACTTCGACAAGGGCACGCTACTGATTGACCAGCAGCTCCAGCGGGCAAAAGATGAAACCGGGAAACGTCGCTACAGTCTTGTGTCTCTGAAAAACGATAAGTGGCGGCGAATCACGCCCGCCGACTTCGTGATGGAACTGCTCCGCCGCCAGTGGAGCCGACAGGTGGAGTGGCGCCTTCGGGCGGGCCCGGCCTGGGAGGACAGCGGCCTTGTGTTCACCAATGAGTTGGGGGAACATCTTTCTCCGTACACCGTCTATCATAACTTTAAGCGCCTGGCTGCCTCCATCGGCCTTCCAGAAGCTAGGGTCCATGACCTTCGCCATAGCTACGCCGTTGCCGCAATCAAAAGTGGGGACGACATCAAGACCGTCCAGGGCAACCTGGGACACGCTACGGCATCCTTTACGCTGGATGTCTACGGCCATGTGACGGACCAGATGAAGCGGGACAGCGCGGAGAGGATGCAGAAGTTCATCAAGAGCGTTTCCGGCTGATAAGGGAAAACAAAGGGAAACCGAGTTTCCACAGGGGACAGAAAAACCCTGGAACCATTGCAGTTCCAGGGTTCCCCAGTGGTCCGAGTGGCGGGATTTGAACCCACGGCCTCATGGTCCCGAAGTCCAGTCTAAAGTTCCGTTGAACTCTTTCGGGTCCGTTTGACGCTCTTTTCTACGGAACTAGAGGTATATGCGTTCTACCTTCTCCGTTGTTTCCACGCGGATTTTTCCTGTCGTGGGTCAAGTTGTGGGTCAAGAGGCGAACGAAGGACGAACATCACTCAGTGGAAGGCCAAGTCTTGAGGCTTTGTCCCGCTCATAGGTTATCCGAGTAACCTCCTCAATAAATTGCCGCTCCTTTTGGTCAGCACTGGCCCAGCGGACATCGTATTTCCGACAAAGCCAAAAGAAGATTTCATAGAAACGTTCCGTCTCCGGATCTTTACGGCAGTACCACTCTGCGTCGGTATGAGGCCGTTCTATGTTCGATATCATGCTAAACCCTCCTTGTAAATTCAGACAAGATAGGTGAAAAATATTCGCTTTGCCGCTTCATCCGCAATCAGGTATCTGGGAGCAGAGGATTCAAATGAAGGCAGCTGGACTGCCCCAAAATCTTTTTCGTAGTGACGTGCCAATTCTGTTGTTTTAGCCTCAAGCACTACGTCCCCAGCTAGACCATGGTCTATGGAAAGTTTGATGCCATATGCGATCATCAGCCGTCCGATACCCCTGTATTCGGGTACCCCGCCGTCGAGGGTTGGGTTGGAGGCCGGGTGAGCTTCCATATAGACAAGGTGGACAATCAGGGCATTTTCAAGAATTTCATATGCTCCCAAGGCTATCAGTTTTTCATTTACCTTTGCGGCATATCTTTCAAACCGCTCGTCCTGCAGATACTCACTTGTCCATGACGTTTGCCATATCGGAGGGGAATTTGTATTATCCGCATCCTGCCAGGTCATCCGTTGAATAGATACGGGAACCGTCTGGTTTGCATTATCGTATACAAAAGGCTTGAATAGCATCATACCCACCTCGAATCTTAGTATACCATATTTCCTTCTCAAGTGGAAGAACAAAAAAGACTCCTTGATGAATTTTCCTATGGGGATATAAACCCAGCAAAATTTGCGTCGCTATAAACAAAGAAAAGGCCGACGAAAAAAGAGAACTCAGGAAATCCAACTCGTGCCCATAATCCTCTGGACTTTCGCCCGTGATTCTGGTATGGTATATCGCTGGGAGGCGAAGACATGCCGTGCCAGAGGAACTCCAACAGAATACATCTAAAGCGGCTGTTTCTCCATCGTGGGAACAGCCGCTTTTCCATCCTCTGAGATAATTTCAAATTGTACAACTCCATGGCTCCTCTAAAATGAACCTATCAAAAGAAGGAGGAGCGATATGGAATACGGATATGTTCGGGTTTCAACCAAAGAGCAGAACGAGGACCGGCAGATGGTCGCCATGCGGGAATTCGGTATCAAGGACGGCGGCATCGTTCTGGATAAGCAAAGCGGCAAAGACTTTGAGCGCCCCGGGTACCGACGGTTGATACGCAGGCTGAAAGCCGGAGACACCCTTGTCATCAAGAGCATCGACCGGCTGGGGCGCAACTACGATGAAATTTTGGAACAGTGGCGGCTGCTGACTAAGGAAAAGCTGGTGGACATCGTAGTGCTTGATATGCCTCTGCTGGACACCCGCCAGGGACGGGACCTCACAGGGGTATTGATTGCCGACATTGTACTCCAGCTGTTGAGCTACGTGGCTCAGACAGAACGAGAGTTCAACCGCCAGCGGCAGACCGAGGGAATCGCGGCGGCGAAGGCCAGGGGCGTTCACTTCGGGCGAAAGTTCAAGGACCGGGGCGAAAACTACAAGTCTGTCATGGCCGCATGGCGCAGGGGAGAGCTGTCCGGCAGGGCGGCGGCCAGGGAACTAGGCGTAGCCCACGGGACCTTCCAGCGGTGGTGCAGGGAGTAGTGTTTGGTCTATAAAGCGTGGGTTGCGGTCCATGCAGAAAGAGCCATGGTGTTGAGCAAGGTGACGCCGTTTTTAAGGACGGCGCGCCTTGCTCTTGTCTATTATGACAGAAAAATTTTAGCATATTCGTCAAAATAAAGCAATAGGGAAAATGGCTTACAACCCACACGTTGTAGTCCACTCAGTCAAGGCCAGAATGCCATGTAAAATACATATTTTTGTTTGAGGGTGATATTCAAAACGATTTAGAGAATACAGGCATAGATACCTTGAACCAATTTTTGATCTTGGAGGAGAGGAAAATGAAAAAGCAAGCTCTGAGTGTAATGATATCTATAGCAATTGTTTTCCCTTTTTTATCAACGCAAGCGGAAGCCTACCATACAGGCAGAGCGGAAGAGTATCCGGCTATCAGTGCAGGGGATTATAGTTCCTTGGCAATTAAAGAGGATAATTCTCTTTGGGCCTGGGGCAGTTCCGTCAAACAGTCGGATCTTGCGTCCAGCAGCACGCCGAGTAAAATCATGGACCATGTGTTGTCCGTCAGCGCAGGAGCGCACCACACCCTGATCGTCAAGGCAGATGGTACGCTCTGGGCCATGGGCGGCTTTAATACGGACGGACTTCTTGGGGACGGGACCACGGAGCCCCGTTATACTCCGGTAAAGGTCATGGACCATGTGGCGGCGGCCAGCGCAGGGCAATATAACAGCTTTGCGATTAAGACGGATGGAACTCTTTGGGCCTGGGGGCGGAATTATGTATATGCGCTGGGTGATGGCACGGAAATAGATCGTCATTCTCCAGTCAAAGTACTTGATAATGTGAAAGCGGTCAGTTCTTCGGGCAGCGATACGATGGCGGTCAAGACCGATGGTACCCTTTGGGCGTGGGGAGATCAATTTTACCAGAACGATGGGAAAGGCGGTGCCCTCCATATTCCGACTAAAATCATGGATAATGTAAAAGATGTAAGTATAGGTTCAGCCGTGAGCGTGGTACTCAAAGAGGATGGTAGCGTTTGGACCTTTAGCGGCATGCCGAAGCCAGGACCGAATACGCCTAACAGCTGGGATATGGCTGTCCCAATCAAAGTGCTGGACAATGTAATCGATATCAGCTCAGGATATAAGCATGCGCTGGCGCTTAAAGAAGATGGAACCCTTTGGTCCTGGTCAACGTGGGGAAAAGACAATAAGCGCGGTCAGTTAGGAACCGGAACTACCGAGGGCACGGATGTTCCTACCAAGATTTTAGAAAATGTGACGTCGGTTTCCGCTGGCGGCGACCACAGTCTGGCGATCAAGAAAGACGGGAGCCTTTGGTCCTGGGGATACAACCATCTGGGACAGGTTGGAGACGGGACGCACGAGAATTGTTTGACTCCTGTCAAAGTCATGGACGGGGTTCGCATCCGGCCCGATACGGCCAACACACCCTCTGTCCCGACGAATAAGGGAAATTTTTCCGACGTCTCCCCTGACGCCTATTATGCCAATGCCGTAAAGTGGGCGGTGGAGAAAAAGATCACAACAGGAAAGACTGCTACAACCTTCGCCCCCAACGATACCTGTACGGTCTCTCAAATCCTCACCTTCCTTTGGCGGGATAACGGACGGCCGGGCGAAAACGGCACGGAACGGGAATCTGTCGCAGCCTGGGCCGACAATTTGGGGCTTGATGGCAATGATCTCAATAGGCCCTGCACCCGATCAGCGGCAACGATGTATATATGGAAGGTGTCTGGGAGTCCTGCGCCCAAGGCTCCATCCTCTTTCCAGGATATTCCTGCCGGTGCGGATTACGCCGATGCTGTGGCTTGGGCGGTAGAAAGAGAACTTACCGGTGGCACGTCATCCGCCACCTTCAGCCCTGACGCAATCTGCACGCGCGGACAAATTATGACGTTCCTGTATCGTGCTATGGCATGATCAGGTACGAGGAGAATGTATATGGCACGGATACGTTTTTACGTTTTGCTTCTTGCTTTACTAGTTTCGCTGACGGCCTGCGGGGAAAAGCCCGCGACAAACGCGGAAGATATTAGCGCTGCCCCCAAAGAGGAATTCACACCGGAAACTGCTCCGGAAACCATACCGGAAGCCGCCCCTGCATACCCCTCGGAGAAACCTGCCTGCAACCTAACCGGCCAGTGGAAGCAGATTAACGTTGAGGATGGAGACGAATACTACGGGGCCGTCCTGGATGACGAAAAAATTGAGCTCTATTGGATTTGCGACAATGGCGGAACTTACTACTTATATTGGGCTGGGTCGTATGTCACCCCGGAGATCATAGGGGAATCGTATACCTGGACCTCTCAAGTTGGCAGCCGCAGAACAGACATAGAGGCGATCGCTGCTTCCGATGGGGTCAAAGTATTCACATATGATGATTCAAGCGACCAGATCAGCTGTTCCGTCACGCATAAAGGAGTAGAAAGCACCATCACTTTGGAGCGAGGAGAATGGGCGCCGGGGTTACAAATCAGCAACGTTCCTGATGCGCTGAAGAGTGGCTTCGATCCGGCAACAAACCAGGTCCTTACATACGATGGAATTGTCTTTTCCTATCCGGCGTATTTTACCCACCGCATTGAAAATTCCTCCGATACTCCAAGCCTGGTGAGTTTCAACCAGCCGGAACACCCCGATTATCATGCCTATCTCGAGTTGGACTCCCTGGGCTTCGCAGGGAGCTTAACGGAAGCAGCGTTTATGGAAAGAACACCTGGAGTCATTGATTCGCTAATAGAAGACGGAGGAGATAATATCTTTGACGCGGTGGTGAAGGAAACTACCGTTGCAGGACGTCCAGCCTTCATTTTTCATTATAAAGGCTACAATCTTGGCGAAGGAGAAGTCCTTACAACGGTACACGAAGCCTTTATCTATAATCCACAGGCCGCAGACATTACATGGATTCAAGCTGCCCATGGAAATGGGGATATGTCCGGCTATGATTATTCGGGAGACTTCTTAAAAATGCTAGAAATGGCTCAGCCGATATCCTGATCGTCAAATAAAAAATCGAGGGGAACTTGACATGAAACGAATTTTCCTTTTGGTGCTGTCCCTTGTGCTTTTGCTGGGTGCTTGCGGACAAAAAAGCCCAACTTGGCAGGAACAATATGATCTAGGTATCCGTTACTTATCGGAAGGAAACTACGAGGAAGCAATCATCGCCTTCACGGCGGCGATTGAAATTGACCCCAAACAGGCTCCCGCCTTTGTAGGCCGGGGCGACGCCTACGTCGGCTCCGGCGAGGCGGAAGAAATTCTGGAGGCGGCGCTGGCGGACTATGAGGCGGCCTTGGCGTTGGATGAAGCGGATGCCGCCGCGTGGCTGGGCAAAGCGGATATATTGATTCGTCAGGGAAAGTACGACGAGGCGGCAGAAGCTCTGGAAGAAGGCCTCGAAAAGTCCGGAAGTGACCAAACAATTGCGGACAAGCTGGCGGAAATCAGAGAAGGTAAAATCACGGATTCCTCTGGGCACGTTCGCCGGAAGGATGGCTATGACAGCAGCGGAACATTGGTTTGGTATCACGTCTATGAATATAACGAGGAGGGGAAGCGAAGTTCCATTACCTCTTATAACGCGCAAGGAGTCCAGACTGGACACATGGAGTATATCCGCGATGAGGAGGGAAGGATGTTAAATCCAGAGACCTATAATGCGGAAACAGGTGAATTGAATGGCTATGGAGAACTGGAATATAACAAAGAGGGGCAGAATGTCAAATACTCGTACTATACGCGGGAAGGAATCCTGGCGTGGTATGAGACGCGCGAATATGGCAGCAACGGTAAACTTGTTCGCTCAGAACGCTATAACGCGATAGAAAATCGGATAGATGACTATACGGAATATGACGACCAAGGAAACCGCACAAAATGTACCTTTTTTACTTCTGATGGAAATATAGGTGGATATCATAACTATGAACATGACAGCGCTGGACACGAGATCAAAGACAGCCAGTATGACGCAAACGGAAAATTGATAGCGTATCACGTCTACTTATATGATGAGAACGGCGAATTCATTGGTAGCGAAACCTATGATGGCGACGGCAGCCTTCAGTATTCTACCGGAATAGAACGGGAGGGCAGTACATGACAACCGGGCCACGTATATTCTACAGCGGCCTGGCCCTGTTGGGCCTGACAGCGATGACTGCCATCCTCTTCCTTGTGAAAAGGTCGAGGTACATACCAGAAAACACCGTTTGTGAAAGCGCGGAGAGCCTGCCCCATACACAGAAAAATTGATTTATGAGGAAATCAATTTTTTATGGAGGAGTAAACTTATGAAACAGAAAGTTCTATCACTGCTGCTCACGGCGGCTTGCTGCCTGAGCTTGACAGCGCCGGTATTGGCGACAGACTGGAAGGAGGGCTTGCCCGAGGATCTTGCCAATCTCATCGGAGAAATTACCCGGGGAGAGGACGGATGGTCGATCAGCATCAACCCCGGTGTTCCGTACATCCCGAATTCATCCTGGCATGCGCCGGAGGAGCCTTCCACGGCTCCCACAGAGCCGGTGAAGACGGATACGAAGCAGAGCAACTTCAAAAAGGTAAATACCTACCGTACCGGGATGTTTTCCGATGTGTCCGAACAGGATTGGTTTGCCAAAAATGTGAAGGCCGTCTATGAATATGGCCTGATGAACGGAAACGGAGACAAATTTAACCCCAGGAACAATATCACCCTGGCTCAGGCCCTGGCGATTGCCTGCCGTCTGCACAGCATCGCGCAGACAGGTGAGGCCAGCTTCAAACAGGGCAGTCCCTGGTATCAGGCTTACCTGGATTACGCTCGGGAAAATGGTATTTCCGGCGTGGAGAATGTTCAGGATTACAATGTTCCCGCGACACGCCGGGACGTGGCAAAGCTGCTGGCCGGGGCTATGCCGGATGCGCTGACGCCGAAAAACAACATCGGCAGCAAGGCTATTCCCGACGTTCCCGAGGGAGCCGACGGCTATGCGGAAATCCAGCTTCTCTACCAATCCGGCGTAGCGGGCGGCGACAGCACGAATCACGCCTTCCAGCCAGATGAGGCCATCAGCCGGGCGGAGGTCGCCGCCATGACGGCCCGGATGGTTGACCCGTCTCTGCGCCTGGAGCTGAGTATCCCGGACCCTGGCTCTTCGGGCAAACCCAGCGGTTCTTCCGCCACCGCCAATCAGACGGCAGACCCGCTCTTCAAAGGAAAAACCACTGGTGGTACGCTCCCTGCTTTCGATGACAAGGCGACTCAAGAAAAGGCCCTGGCCCTGCTGGACCGGTATGACCCGGATGGCGCGTTTATCCTCCGCAAGGCGGGTGGGAATTTCATGAGGTGGTTTTCCCTAGGAGGCCGGACGCTCCTGAAGGGCATTGGCACAGCCGTCCATGAAGAGTATCACTCCATGGCCTTTTATACATCGACCTCCATGCTGGGCATGGGACAGCGTGGGGATGTGTACTATGCAGGAAATGGGGTCTTGCTTCCCGTGACCCAGACAAAGGTATACAGCACGAAGGAAATGATCCCCTACATTCCGGCGGATTTGCAGGATACCTCGCGCTTTGACACATATGTGAATACCGAAGAGAGCAATATGTCGTCTGTTGTGGAGGGAATCTATGGCCTGATGAATGAGTTTACCGCCTATAGCTGCGGGCTGAACAACGCGGTGGCTTTGTACGATTTTTACAAGGCAAACGCGAAAAGTGTAGATGATTGGTTCCAGTATATAAACGACGGTGCGAATGACCGCCTGGCCTATGCGGAGTTCCGGTATTATATCCTGACGTATATGCTCTACGCGGAAGACAAGCACCCGGATGTATACCAGGGGATCATGAACAACCAGGAATTCAAGGATGCGTTCAACCGAGTGGAGAACTGGTTCGCGGGAAATATACAGCGCTACGAGAATACCCTTTCGGAGATCAAGCAGATGCTTGAGAACACGGGACACCGTGTGCAGATCGCAGGCGGATGGTTCCAGGTAGACGGAAGGGGAACTAGCATCTTTGACGGCGACTATCAGAAGCTGATGAAGGCCATGAGCGCGGAGAAGTATCAAACGGAATTGGCGGCCTTGAAGGGATAATGTGGAAATTTAGTGTGAGGAGGAATAGAAAAATGAGAAAAAGGCTTTTGCCGGTTTTGTTGGCATGGTGCATGGTGCTGACAACCATATGTACGGAAGTTTTTGCAAAGGGACCGTACACAGATGCCGCAGCGTCTGCACCCTCGTATGCCGCAGAAAAGGACAATTCTTCGTTGGAAGGCGTTTCCGTTTATTTTGCAACGAACCGTGGATTGCGTTTGACCAGCAAGAGTGATAAAAATCCCCTGCAATCTTCTAATACAGATCGTGAATGTTCGATTCAGGGTTATTATACAGATTTGATGCCGTGTACGATTACATTCAGTGATGCGGTTGTTGAAAAAAGAGAGGTACTAGTGAGGGACATACACGATGAATTTGAACCATTCGAAAAACAGAGTATAACGTTTATCGTTCTCCAACCGGGCAGTAAGGTTATCGTTCCACCAAACCCAAATAATAAGGACCCAAAGTATTCCGAAGCTATCTGCGATGGAGGAGCTGTTTGTCTTGAAAATGGAGTTTATGAACTCGAGTGGTCTGGAGGAATTGTTGGATTCTCCAGCCAAACGGCGGAGGAATTTACGGACTCCGGGGCTTCTATAACGTTCTTCGAGACGGACCAATTTGATACGGAACTCTGTTTTGTTGTGTTGGAATCTCAAAGCGCTGTGCCCAGTTCTACTGGATTTACTGACGTGAAAGCCACTGACTTTTTCGCGAAACCGGTCAAATGGGCACTGGAGCACCAAATCACCGGGGGCACAAGCAAGACCCAATTTTCGCCGCAGCAGCCCTGCTCGGTCAGTCAAATCCTGACGTTCCTGTATCGCGCCAGCGGTTCGCCGGAAGCAAAAATCAACAACCCCTTCTCCGACGTCTCTCCCAGTAATTATTACTATTTTGCCGCATTATGGGCGTATGAAAACGGCCTAGTTTCGGGAAACAAGCTGAACGGTGAAACTCCTTGTACGAGGGCAATGGCGATTAGCTACCTCTGGAAACTGGCTGGCAGTCCTACCCAATTGACTTCGAAATACCATTTTTCAGATGTACCGGATTCCGCAAGCTATGCCAAAGCGGTAGCGTGGGCAGTGGATGAGGGCATCACCAGCGGCACTACGAAAACTACGTTCTCTCCGGACACGGTGTGTAATCGGGGCCAGATCATAACCTTCTTATACCGCGCGATGGCGTGACGGCAGCGCTTCACCGCTAAGACGGCATAATGACCGCAATTATGTTCTGTTGGAACTGAAAATAAAGGAGAAACTATTATGAAAATCAAGAAAGCTCCGGTAATAGTAACCATTCTTTTGATGATGCTGGGTAGTTTTACACTTGGCGTACACGCTGCCGGTACTTCTAAGGAGATTACCGCATATATGCGCTATGATGTGGGAGTGCAGTATAACGGGGAACCGGTTGTGATGAAAAATGCCAAGGGAGAGCAGGTCTATCCAATCTCTTATGAAGGATCGACATATGTCCCGATTCGTGCGATTGGGAACTTGTTCGGCGTGCCCGTGGAGTGGGATAGCGATACGAAATCTGTTGTGTTGGGAGCCCGTGCAGAATTTCAGGGGATTGATTTACTCGACCAGTTTAAGTCGTACTCTTTCAGCCATGGGTCTAAGCATGTGATGAAATCGGACAAGCTGTCCAAAAGCATCGCCGGTGTTCCGGTAGATCACTGGCTCAGTCTGAAAAACGGGACTCCGTCCGTTCAACCAAAGGCAGACGCATATGCATACTTCAATTTGGGTGGAAACTACAGTACATTGACTTTTGAAGTGGCTTCCAATGAAGATACTGTTTTGCATGTATATGGGGACAACGAAACTACACTGAGTGAAATCCCTGTGAAAGCGAACCAAGTCCCGTTGAAAGTATCGATTCCTCTATTAAACTCCACTCAGCTTCATTTTCAGGCAGAACTTTCAAAGAATACATTAAATAATGATGATTCCACACTTAATATTATAAACGCTTATCTTACCTAAACCTATTTTTTGCAGGGCTTTGAACGCCTATGATATGAGATAAATGTACGATATGCGGTCATTATAAATTCCTTCAGCAGATACTTGCAAGGCTCACAAAGCGTTTGCCTTTCCTGATTTACGAAGGCCGCCAGATATTGGCGGTCTTCATGGCTTACCGCAAGTACCAATGGTTGAGTGTAAGTAGGGTTTGCTCTTTGGCAGCAAATTTTGAGAAGTAGAACACAGCTGGTCCGCCCCTCTGGAGGATGCCGTGTTGCGTGGTTACCGGGAGGACTGCCTGCGCTGACCGGATTGCTGATAGAGCTGTAAATCTTATCATAAATCCAAAAATCGCATCACTATAAACAAAGATAAGCCTGAGACCGATTTTGCGCAAGCCGGTCCCAGGCTTCTTATTCACAGCCGGTTCAGATTCTCCTTCAGCTGCTGGATAATCGACGCACTCAGCGCGGCGTCCGCTGTTGTCCGCAACTGCTCAATGGCAGCGTCCCGTTCCGATGCGGCTTGTTCTCCCCACGCCTTGAACTCGTCCGCGCTTATGTTGCCCTTCATGTACCGGGCGTAGTATTTTTTGTATGCCCGCTTGTAGAGCTTCCAGGTGTCCTCGTCCTGAAATTTTTTCTCAAAGACCATCCTGGCTCCCGTCTCCCGGCAGGTCTTTTCCGTTTTACCCGGAGCCATGCGCTCACAGTAGAGTGCCCGGTCACCCTGCTTGTGGAAAAACCAACCGCCGCATAAGCGGCACTGCCTGGGAGCATTGCCGTGGAGAATGGCCCGGCCCAGTTCCACGTAAAGAAAATCACGCAGAGTGGGAAACGTGTATCGCTCCGCCAGAACGACGGAGCCTTGCAGCGGAAGGAAGGCATAGTTGACCAAGCAGGTCGTCACACTCTGTTCCAACTGCTGGTATATGTCATCCGTGGTTTCCAGTTCCTCGGAAAAAGGGGAAAGATGGTGGCCAAAGATTTTGAGAGCAGCCTCCAGCTCCTGCATCAACCGAGAAATATCGCCAGTTGGTTCACAGCCGCTCTCTCCGGAGAGAAAAGCTGTTGACGCTTCTCCGCACAGGTATAGTCCCTTCCCGTTGATCCAGTACTTGCCGCCGCTGAAATCTACGGTCAGAGGAAAAGTCAACTATCTAGCAAAATTTTTTCACTTGGAGGCAGCAAAATGAAGGAGTTGGTCTACAAAAGCTACGAGGAGTTGCCATTGTTCCTCAACGCAAAAATGGTAGCGCAGGTGCTGGGCATTGCTCCATCCAGCGCCTATGAGCTCATACACGAATCAGATTTTCCTGTCCTGAAAATTGGCAGCAGAATGGTGGCGCCCAAGGAGAAGTTCATCCGGTGGGTACAACGGAACACGGGAGGTGATGGTTGATGCTCTGGCAGTACGCAAAGCAACCCACAGCGAAAAGATTTTTCCCTTTGCCCAACGAGATTTTTTCTCTGGGTCTGTCCTCCGGCGCACTAGCGGTCTACTCCTACCTGCTCTACTGTGAGGACCGCAAGACCTATCAGTATTGGCCCAGCTACAGATCTATCGGCGAAGCTGTCCGCATGAGTGTCAACACAGTACGGAAGTACGTTGCGGAGCTGGAAGAACGAGGACTGGTCGTTACAGAGTCGACGTCCGTCACCACAAGAGATGGCCGCAAGCGCAACGGCACTCTGCGCTACACCATCCTGCCAATCCAAAACGCGGTGGACCTCTACAACCAACGACAACTCCGTCTGCTGGAAGAAACCGTGGAACGGATGCGTGTCCGCAAGAAGCTAGAGGGCAACGAAGAATACCCTGCGTGAGCGCCTGACAGCCGCCGTGTGCGATTCTTCCGTTGACAGTAAGGTAAACACCCTGGCCAAACGACGACACCAAGCGTGAGCCCGTTTACAAGCGGTCGAAAAAGGTGCGGGATAAAGGCCGGGGGTCGCTTTGGCGCCCCCGGCCAGTGAACACCGCCCCGCAGAGCGGATCGGGGGATTTCGCTAGGAGGTCGGAATCTCAACTTTTTACTGTGGCAGGTGGTCGGAAAGGAGGAAAATGAGCGTGAACATACCCCTTTAAGCCACTTTGCAAGGTGGCTGTTATAGGTGGTTTTTCAGAATTTTAGCGGGAGTCAGCGCGGGGGTCTGGTTACGGCCCCTGGGGTCAAGTCGGGGGTCTGCTTTCCCGCAAAGGTCCACCGTTGGGCTGTTTTCCTGGGTTCCGTTCGGGAATATCAACGCAAAAGGGACCTCCTACTGGCGTAAGAGGCCCTTGTGCCAGTCGGTCGGTTGAACGGCGCTTTCGAACTGCTGCGTCAGTGCGTACAAGCTCTCCGACAGCACGCTCACGATGTTGTCATGTGTCTTCATCAGATGTTGCCGTCCGTTTCAATTCGGGAGAGAAACTCCTTGGCAAGATCAAACTGTCCCTCGATGTGGTCCAGTTCTTTTTCCAATGTGGTCAGCAGAATGTCCTGCTTCGCCGTCCACACCAAATCATACATGACCTGAACAGGACGGTTTGGTTCCGTCAAATTTTTCTCCTGCCCGTATCGGAACAGGTCAGCCAAGATAGAAGCTCCCTTCTCCAGCATAACTTCTTGGCGAAATGAAAACTCATACCTAGTCATGTGGCGCACCTCCACGCGAAACTATCTTGTCTCAATTTCTCTATGCGCATCATACCACTCTTCTTGCGTCCTCGCAATCTGGGTAGTGCTCAGCCTTCCTATAGCTCAAAAGATGCGCCGCTATAAACAAAGAATACGTCCGGTCCCAAATCTGAACTTTCTGATAACTCGAAAAAAGCCGCTGGATATTGAGCAAGGCAAGTGGTAATGTGTGTCGCTGACAGGAGGTGACACGCATGGAGTATGAATACATGAGGGCTCTGCGCCAGAGATTTTTCCTAGAACCAGATATGGCTTTGCAAAGAGAGATTGAAGAAAGCTGGCGGCGTCTCTCAGAGCGAGTGGGTAAGGAAGAGCAAAAAAGAATCCTCGCGCTGATGGATATGCAAGCGGCTCTGCTGGAGGAAACCTCGCTGGCGAGTTTCGTGGCAGGATTCCAACTGGCCCTCGGGATCGCCGGAGAGCTAACGCACTACTCCTTTGCAAGTGATGAGGAAGACCGGGCGGAGGAAAGGAGGGCGTCCCGTGGCGAAGCGGAGGGCAAACGGTGAAGGGAATATACGCAAACGGAAAGATGGCCGCTGGGAAGGTCGCTACACGGCGGGCTATGATTCAAAAACTGGGAAGCGCATTACAAAAAACGTCCTGGGCAAGACCCAGGCGGAAGTCAAGGAAAAACTCAAACGGGCTGTGGAGGACAGCAAGCGATTCGATGTCTCCAAGGGCCAGGATCTTACGGTGGGTCAATGGGCCACACTCTGGTTTGAAAACTATGCGAAGCCCTCCATCCGTGAGAGTACGTCAGAGCACTACCGCAATTTTGTGGAGAACCACATTGTGCCCGGCATTGGAAAGATCAAGCTCCGAAAACTCACTACGCTGGACATTCAGAAATTTTACAACAGAACCCGAGAGAGCGGCCGTATCCAACGCTACGAAGGTATGAAGGTCTCAGGGCTCAGCAACAAAACTATCCGCAGCCTCCACGCGATGCTTCGGCAATGCCTGGACCAGGCGGTGATGGAGCGGCAGATTCCGTACAATCCCGCCGCGAACTGCAAGCTGCCGCCGAAGGAGAAAAAGGAGATGCAGATCATCCCTCCGGAAAAGCTGGGAGACTATCTGCGGGCGGCAGAGGAGCACGGCGTCCTCCCGATGTTTTACCTAGAACTGACGACAGGACTCCGACAAGGTGAGTTGTTAGCGCTCCTCTGGACCGACCTAAACATCAAAGAGAAATGTCTGACGGTCTCGAAGTCAGTAGCCAGAGGCAAAGGTGAACTGCGGGTGACAGAGCCGAAGACGAGAAACTCCATCAGGACGGTTTACATTGACGATGAGACCATCCGCCTGCTGGTACAAGATCGCAAAAACCATCCATTCAGCCCATATTTATTCCCGTCCCCGGTAACAGGCGGAATGTACGGCCCGGACTGCGTCGGCAGAATACACAAGAAGTTGCTGAAAAGGGCGGGCATCGAAGAACACGTCCGCTTCCATGATCTGCGCAGGACCTTCGCAACGATGGCCCTACAAAACGGCGTGGACATCAAGACCGTCTCCGGAATGCTGGGCCATTACTCAGCGGAGTTCACGCTGGACGTCTATACGAACGTGACAAAAGAGATGCAGAAAGACGCCGCAAAGAAAATCGGCGGCTTCATGGCGGAGGTCATGTAAAAGGGCAAGCGCCAGAGAGCGAAAATCTGCTCTCTGGCGCTCTCTCGTCCTATCTAGACCTTTCCGGCCATTTCGCCGTGTGGGTCACAGTGTGGGTCTAACGTTTTTCTAACGCCACAAATGCGCCAAAAAAGTTGCGAAAACCCGCCGAAATCATCCGATTTCGGCGGATTTGTGGTCCGAGTGGCGGGATTTGAACCCACGGCCTCATGGTCCCGAACCATGCGCGCTACCAACTGCGCTACACCCGGATATCTTAGGCCGGGCCGCTTCCCCGCAGCTCCTGCCCGACCTCGTTATTATAAGGAATTTTTCCCGGAATGTCAATCTCTATTTTTCAGAGGATTCCCCCGCCCGCACGCCAAAATTGACCTGCGGGAAAATCTGTGGTATTCTATACCGTGAAACCGTGAAAACCGGCGAAGCTGACTTGATGTGTGCCGCCGGAGAGGGGGACACACGATGAACTCACAGAGCGAGACCGCCTATGAGCAGATTAAGGACATGATCTTCCGCATGGAGCTGCTGCCGGGTTCCCACATTCCCGAACTGGGAATCGCCGCCAGGCTGTCCATCAGCCGCACGCCGGTCCACGACGCCCTGCGGCAGCTGGCCTCCGAGGGGCTGGTAACCATCACGCAAAACAGGGGGGCCGCCGTCACCAGCTTTTCCGATCGGGAGATTGCGGAGATCGGCGCACTCCGCCTGTCCCAGGATATTCTCGCGGCCCAGCTGGCCTCCTACTACGGAAACGCCGCCGATTTTGACCAGCTGGTCCGGCTGGCGGACGCCTGTCAGGAGGCCGCCGCCCGGGGAGACGTCTATGGACGAATCCGCACCGACGTCGAGTTCCACCTTGCGATTGCCCGGGCCTCCCGGAATTCCCGGCTGATTCGCCAGCAGTACGCCCTGTACCAGCAGATTCACCTGATCCAAATCTCCAAATACACCGACGTGGAGCAGAGCCTGCTTCAGATCCACCTGCACCACCCGCTGGCGCAGGCCATCCGCGCGGAGGATCATGAGCAGATTCGCGCGCTGTCCTTCCAGCACATACGGGAGTTCTTCCATCTGGATTCCTATCTGCCCAAATGCATTCCGTAGCCGCGCACAGGGGCGGCCCCTTCGCCGCGGCGGGGTGTCCATATTTTCACAACGCCTCAAAAGCCAGGCCCCGGCGGGTTTGTCCGCCGGGGCCCTTATCCGTTTCAGCGCGTCGCGGGTTCCAGCTTGGCAAGCTCCACCCGGGTTCCCCCGATGTCCATCGCCGTCACCGCGGCGGGGTCGATGGGGTAGGGAAATTCCCGGTTCCAGTGGCCTGTAGCCGACGTTCCGTCCGCCGTTGTCATCACCCCCTGGATCACAAAGCCGGAACAGGTCACATACTTGCCGTCCTTAGTCCAAACGCCCTCCAACCGCATGTCCAGGTCCTTGTCTATGTCCAGGTTCGTCGCCCCCGGCACGGGGTCCTCTCCCCGGTGGATCACGTTCACCGGACCCTTCACGTCCAGGGCATAGCCGACGCTGATTTGGGTGGGGGAAACGCCGGCGGAGGTGATCCGCACGGGGATTTTTTTGATGGTCGCTTGGACGCTTCCCTGGTAGCCCAGGGGCTGCGACCTCTTCTCCGGCGTGAAGGTGAAGTCAAAGGGCCCCTTGAAAATCGTTTTGCCGGGTCCGGGGCCGGTGCGCTGGTCGCCATCCCAGCTTACAAGACCCCTGCCGTCCTCGTAGATCGCCAGGTTCTCAATGTGAAGGGTCAGCTCCGGCTTTTCCAGATGGTTTTTCAGAGGCATGGACGCGCAAAAGGTAAGAGTATCGCCCTCCCGCTTCACCAGGCGGAAGCCCAGGCGGTTGTTATAGACCTCATAGAGCTTTTGGCCCATGTCCAGTTTCTTTTGGATTTGCTCCTTGACCTGGGCCTCCGTCTCGTCCTCCCCGGCACTCTGCTCCACGTCCTTTTTTACATATTCCTTCCACTTCTCCTCGGACAGCTCCAGGCTGCACTCCTCGGTATAGACCGTCGTGGCCGGCAGTGAGCCAGGGGTGAGGTCCGCGGGGAAGTCCTTCCCCTTCATCACCAGGGACAGCAGGAGATTTTCCCCCTCCCAGACGACGCCGTTCAGGGTGACGGTTTCGCCGCCCACGGTTTTGGTTTGGTTGATAACCGTGCCCATTTTGGCCAGAACGGCTTCCGAAGCCTCCGGCGCGGCGGGGTCTGTTCCCAGCCAGGGGAACCACTGGGAGAACTGCCCGGCGGGCTTCGGGGCCGTTTTCTCCGGCTCCGCCGCCAGGGCCGCGCAGCTCAGGGACGCCAGCAGGGTTAGAGCGAACAGCCCTGAGATGAGACGTTTCCAAGTTTTCATGATGATATCCTCCTTAATTTCTGAATACATTTTTACTGGCCCAGGCGCTCCAGCTGGCCCAGCTCCACCCGGGTTCCGCTGATGTCCACCGCCGTCACGGTTGTGGGGTCGATGGGATAGGGGAACTGGCGGTCCCAGGAGACGGTATCGCCCGGATTTGCCGGGCTCCCGGTCCCGGTTATGGTTACGCCCATGTACGCCGTACAGTCCATATACTTGCCGTCCTTGGTCCACAGGCCATTCAGCGCCAGTTTCAGGTCCTTCTCCACGCTGATCGTCTTGCCCGAGACGGGTCCGCTCCTGCGGTCTACGATCTTCGCGGAACCTTGGGTGTCGATGTCACAGTCCACGACCATGATGGAGGGGGAGACGGAGAACTTCCTGACCCGAAGGGGGACCTTGCCGCAGGTGACGGGCACGTCTCCCTCGTATTTCACAGCCGGGAGCCCCTTGTCCAGCGTGAAGGTGAAGTCAAACGGCCCCTTCAGCAAGTAGTCGCCCGACCTGGTGCCGGGCTGCTCCGCGCCTTGGCCCGTAATTTCCACATTTTCAATGTGCAGCGTGATCTCCGGCTTTTCCAGATAGGGGTCCAGGATCATCGATGCCGTAAGCTGGACAGTGTCTCCCTCCCGGCTGGCAAGGTGGAGACTCGGGCGCAGCTCTCCCGTCTGCCCCTGCCCCTGCTCCATCAGGTACTGAAGCCACTGGTCCCGCTTTTCCTTGGAGAGGCTGGCGGACTCGCTCTCGACCTTGTTTTCCACATATGCCTTCCACTGTTCCTCCGGCATCCTGGCGGTGCACCCCTCCGAGCTGAGCCAGGTATATTGGCCTGCCTCCTTCGGGAAGTTCGGGCTTTTGGCGGTGAGGGAGAAACGCACAGATCTTCCCTCCCACACCGCGCCGTTGAGGGTCAACGTCTCGCCGCTCACGGTTTTCGTCTGCTGGATGGCCGTGCCCATCCGGGCCAGGACGGCCTCCGACGCTTCCGGATCCTCCGGATTCACCCCCATACCGGGGAACCACTGAGAGAACTGCCCGGCGGGCTTCGCGGCCTTCTCCGCCTTGGGCTCCGCCGCCAGGGCGGCGCAGCTCAGGGACGCCAGCAGGACCAGGGCGAACAGCCCCGAACTCAAACGCTTCCAGATTTTCATGATGATGCCTTCCTTTCGTCTTTCCGGCGGAAAGGAAAAACCCTCCCCGCTCCATTCTGCTAAGTAAACGGAGGGGGAGGGCGTTGTATCCCACGGTTTTGAAAATTTCGGAAAAAATTTTTTACTCGTCCAGGCGGGTCAGCTCGCTCAGCTCCACCCGCTTCCCGCCGATGCACACCGCCGTCACCTGGGCGGGGTCTATCACGTGGACCGGGTTGCCGCGCATCTCCCCGTCGGCGTTTCCGTTCTCATCCACAGAAAACGCTGTCCCGCCAATACATTCCACGTATTCGCCGTCCTTCGTCCAGAGCCCGTTCAGGCTCATGGCCAGGTTCTGCTCCAGGCTGATGTGCAGCTTGTCCGGGTCCTCCCCCGAGGGGTCATACAGGGCTAAGAGGTCCACGTTGGCCCAGACCTGGAAGGCCGTGACGGTGATCTTCGAGACCCGCAGGGGGATATTCTCATAGGTCGCGTCGATGTCCCCCGCGTAGCTGATGGGCGAGAGCTTGTTGTCCAGGGTGAAGGTGAAGTCGAAGGGGCCTTTCAGGAACGGCTCGTTCAGCTCCTGGTCGGTAGTCACTGTTCCGTCGGGGCTAATCTGAGAGGTGAAAATACGGGGAGTGCCGTCGCCGTCCCCCTCTTCCACCTTATAAGTGGCGAGGTTTTCGATGTGCAGCGTCAGCTCCGGGTCCTCCACGTAGTCGTACAGAGCTGCCATCACCTGAAGAATGAGAGTTCCGTCCTCCTGGCGGGCCATTCGGACAACCGGATGGAGGTAGGGCTCATAGGGGTCTTCCAGGCTGGACCGGACCCGTTCCTCCCGCTCTTCCACGGTGGAATCGATGTGGCTGTTGGCGTGGATTTGGGCGATTTCTTTCCGCAGATATTCTTCCCGCTGGTGCTCCGCCATGACAAGACGGCACTCCAGGTCGTAGAGCCCTTCAAAGTCGAAGTCCTCCGGCAGGCCCGGAATGTCCGCCGTCAGGGACAGCTTCAAATCCTGCCCGTCCCACACGGCGGCGTTGAGGGTCATGGACACGCCGTCCACGGTCTGGGGCTCCCCGATGACGGTGCCCATGCGGCTCACGATCTCCTCTGAGACCTCCGGGGCCTTGGGGTCCATCCAGATGGTGGGGAACCACTGGGCGAACTGCCCGGTCACCAGAGCGTAGCCGCAGGCGGAGAGGAGCAGCAGCGCCGCCACGATGGCGATGATCCGCCAGTTCAGCCGCGTTCTCCGGCGGGGCCCGGCGGCCTCCCGCTTCCGCATCCAGCCCCAGGGGTCCGCCAGCAGGCGCATCCGCTCCCGGAGGTAGGCGGGGGAGAACTCCGGCTCTTCGGCGTCGGCGCGCTGGAGAACCTTCTCGTACTGGGCCAGGTTGGCGTCCATCAGCGCCCGGCGCAGGGACGGCTCAAACCGCGTCATAAGCATATCCCTCCTTTTCCAGCTGGGCCCGCAGCATGGCCCGGCCCCGCAGAATACGGCTGGCCACGGTGGACTCGTTCATGTTTAGCCGCCGGGCGATCTCGCGGTTGCCCTGCTCCTCCACGCACTTGAGCTCCAGGATCCGGCGGTAGCCCTCCGGCAGGGCACGGATGAGGGACACCAGATAGTCGTACTCATCCTGGCGGTCCTCCGGGGCCGGGGGGTCCCAGTCCTCCGGGAAGGCCACGGTCCGCCGCTCCGCCCGGAGGATGTCCAGGGCGCAGTTCTTGGCGGCGGTGACGGCGTAGCCCTCCGTCTCCCCCCAGGGGAGGGCGGAGACCCGCTCCCAGTTTTTCAAGAGCTGGAACCAGGTCTGCTGGGCGGCGTCCTCCGCCCGGCCGGGGTCCCCCAGGACCCGCAGGGCCACGGCGTAGACCTTTTTCTCATAGGCCTCATAGAGCTTGGTAAACCTCCGCTGGTCCTCTTCGGTCTCCAGCATGGCGAGGAACATTGTGAGCATGAGCGGTCACATCCTTCCACTTGGTTTGGCGGCGTCTCATTCAGTAAACGGCGGGGGAGGGAAAAGTATCCCGCGCCGGGAGAAAAAATTTTTGTTTTGACGAGTATCTTTTTAGCACATCCCGGCGGAGAAAGCAAGGCCTGAAAAACCGCACCGGAATCGGATGATTCCGGTGCGGTTCTGATGGAAGCGCTAAATTCTGGTACAAAAGTCCAGGGATACCCAGCCCGGGGCGAGCTTGAGCCTGCCCCACTTGGAGGCGCCGGGCCCGTCGGCCTCCTCGACGATGGTGTAGACGCCCGGCTGAATAAAGCCCACCACGCTCTCTCCGGTCCCCGGGCCCTTGCGGATGCGCAGGTTTGACGACGTGATGCGCACGGCGTAGGGCTCCGCCGCCAGGCCCAGCCGCCGGTTGACCTCCGCCGCGATCTCCCCGTGGCGGCTGTAGAGATACTCCCCCGGGCAGGCCTTGCTGGCGAACCAGCGGTGAACGGTCATGTTCTGCTTGTCCACCTGGCCGACCAGGCTCTTGTCCCCCCTCCAGAGCAGCTTCCGGATGCCGTTCCGCTTACAGATATCCGTCACCAGGTCCAGCAGGGCGGCATAGGCCTGCTGCGTCACGGCGAAGGGGTGGGCCGTGTCGCTGGCGACCTCGATGGTCACGGCCCGGTGGTCGTTTTCCCGGCTGGAGGAGCACCAGGAGCGGTCCTTTTCCTCCACGCACAGGCCCACGCCGCCGTCCCTGCCGACGATGTAGTTGGCGGAGGCCTTTCGGTCCCGCCCGGCGAAGTAGCCGCACCCCTGTTCCGCCGTCCACTGCCCCACGAGGCAGTGGATCGTGATCGTGTCGATGGCATGGGCCCTGGGGCTGGTCCGGTTGGGGGAGATTTTGGTGCAGCGGACCAGCGGGCTGTTGGTGTATTTCACAGGGCGCCGATCCTCCTTTCCGGGCCTCCGCCCGGCGGCGTAGCGGTCATAGAAGGTCTGGGCGAACTGCGCCCTGCGCAATTGCACCGCCTCCCCCTGGTTGGCGGGCCGCTCGAATTTCAGCAGCACGGCGTTGGTCGCCGCCGCCACGTCCGACGCCGTTTTCAGCGCGGCCAGCACGGAGGGATAGGACCCGCTCAGCTCGTGGAGCAGGAAGCCCAGCTGCCCCTCCAGGTCCCCGACGGACTTCCCCTCCGCCTGGACGAAGGCCAGCAGGGCCGCCTTGCGGGTGTGGTAGGTCCACTGGGCCAGGCCGTAGCCCGCCTGGTCCCCGGCGAAGTTCGCGTAGCTCCCGCTGTCCACCGCCGCCGTGTATGAGGCGTCCGTATACCCCAGCTTTTTCTCAAAGCTGTTCTGGAGGTTGACGGGGGACAGCCCGCTCTCCGCGTACAGGTTTCCCATCAGCCCAGCCGCGCCCTGATCGCTCAGGCCCGCCGCCTTCAAGTAGTTCCAGATCTTCTCCTCGTCATTCTTTCCCGTCAGCATTTGTCAAACGCTCCTTCCTAGCCCTCTCCCGGGGGATCCGGATCCTCCGGCGCTCCTCCGGGAGGGCCCCCTTTGTCCGGCCAGCGGTTATTTTTGCTCAGGTTCTCCACCGCCGATTTGATGCAGTAGGCCAGCACGACGCCGATGATCTCCGTGACCGCCACCTGGGACAGGCTTTCCGCGATCTGCACCTTGTCCATATACGCCAGTATGTAGCTGCACCACACCCAGGCGATGCCGTTCAGCAGACAGGCCCAGATGACCCGCTTGGTGGTCTCCGGCGGCATCGCCCGGTCTCCCTCGCCGCCGGCGGCGCGCGGCTTCCGGGTTCTCCGCCGCAGGCGCTTCTTCGACGCCGCCCCGCCCAGCGCCAGCCCCAGGGCGGCGCCCAGGGCCGCGGCGAGGGCGAGGGCAATCAGCGGTCCTGTCATGGCCCGTACCTCCTTCTGCGGAATGTGTGTTCATAGGGCCGCCTCCGGGATCAGGCCGAACCTCCTCACCCGTTCCAGCCAGCGCTCCAGCCGCTTCAGCGCGGCCTGGCGGCTGCGCCGGGTGGGCGGAATCCGGTCCCACATGGCGGCGCAGAAGCCGTGGAGGGCGGTGGTGCTGGGATAATCCCGACAGGCCGCGGACTGCCGTCCGGCGATCCAGGCCACGGCGGCGTCGGTCCCCCATACCACCAGCTCCATGCCCAGCCGGTCAAACCACTCCTGGGGCATGAAGCAGACCTGATACTCCGGCTTCCGTTCCAGGGCCCGGCGCATCTCGCTCAGCTGCTCCGCCAGCCCGCCCGCGCTGAGGTACAGCCGTCTGCCGCAGATCTCGCTGAAGGGGCGGCAGAGGTGCCGCTTCCCGTCCAGCGCCTGGTCGATGTTGTCCTCGCAGAAGATATGGCGCGTCTGGGCGGGGCGGTCCCCCTCCCACGGGGGGAGCGCCAGGGGCCGGAACTGGCTCCGGAAAAGCGCGTCCTCCTCCGGCCGCAGGCGCAGATACCGGGAGAGGGTCTCAAAGCTGCCGCCCAAATCGGGAAGCCGGGCCAGCAGGTAGGCCGGGCTCTCCCTGCCGGAGGGCACGCCGCGGAGGAGATCCGCCGGGCAGGAAAAGAAGCGGTACACGAAGCGGGGCCGGGCGCGCCGGGCGCAGTCGTCGAAATAGGCCTCGGCCTCGGCGATCCGCTCCGGCCTCCGGAGGAGGTCCGCCTGCGGCACGCCGTCTTTCACGCGGACCTGCACCATGAGCCTGCCCCGCAGTCCAAACAGGATCTTCCCCTGCTCCAGGGGGCGGAAGTCGTCATAGTAAAGGCTCTGGACGTGGCCCATGAGGTGGGCCCGCAGCCAGGGGCCGCAGACCAGCGCCACATCGCTGGGCCGGTAGTCGGTGCGCAGCACCGCCCGGATCCGCTTCTCCCGCTGAAAGAGGACCTGGAGCTTTTCCTGAAGCGCCCGGGCGTACGGTTCTTCCCTTGTAAAGAGCTCCAGCCCCTGGGAGCAGAGGAAGACGATCTCCCCGGCGTCCGGCTGCGCCAGAACGTCGTTCAGAAATTCCATCAGCAGTCTCCGCACCGCCCTGCCGCCGGAGAGGGGGCCCGCGTCCGGCAGCCGGCGGCTCTCCCGGTCCGTCAGGAACAGGCGCTCGTCCCGGTCCTCCCAGGGGCCCGCCGTTTCACCCAGCCAGCACGCTAAAAATTCCTCGGGCGGCTGTCCCCGGGACGCTCCCAGGGGGGAGACCCGGGCCATCAGCGCCGTCACCTCGTCCCTGTGGGCCCGGAGGAAATACTCCGTCAGCCGCCCGCACCAGCGGCTCTGGGCCGACAGGCGGCGGGAGCCGGTGCGCCAGCGGGAAATCAGGGAGAGGTCGATCCCCAGCGCGCGGTTCAATTCCTTCGGCGTGACGCGGGCCCAGTCCATCAGGAGCGCGAGATTGGTCGTCAGGTTCCTCATCGTTTCCATCACCCTCCACAATAAATTTGGCTGGGAAAGCCATGCAGACGAGCGTGTCCTCGCGGGACAGGGAGCGAAGGGATGGGCGGAAGCGGGGCGCGTGGAGAAGACCGCCTTGAACGAGCCTGTAAAGCCCGTCAAAGGCGGTCTTTCATCGTCTCACAGGACGGCGGAACGCTGGGCTCAGGCCGTTTCGCCGCTCTCCGGTTCTCCGGGTTCCCCCTGATCGGGAAGCAGGGCGTCCAGCGCGTCGGAGTACATGCTGGGGTCCAGCTTTTGATAGGGGGTTGCGTTGTCCGCCGGGGTGAGCTCTAAGAACCAGCCCAGAATCTGCGGGCCGGGGATGCGGATGTAAAAATACTTGGAGGTGCTTCCGAAATAGGCGGATTCGCTCTGGCTCTTGCTGGAGCTTCCGGAGCTGGCGCGGAAGCCGAAGATGCCGCCGCTCCGGGCCTCGCTCTGTTCCATATACTGGCGGTTGGACTCGGCGTTGGTTCCTTCGCACTGGATGCGTATGGTGATGTCCTTGGCTATGACAAAGCCGGTGGGGAAGGAGGGCAGGACGTAGCTGAGGCGCTTGACCCCTCCGTTCACCCCCGCGTCGTAGGTGACCAGATCGTTCAGCTGGGACGCGGCGTTTGTCCCCGCGGAGCTGGCCTTCTGGACGTCGGTTTTCGTCAGTCCCCTGCTGACGCGGATGTCCGCCAGGCGGTAGTAGTTGTCACTGAGCTTGAAAATGGTGGGGTTGAACCAGCCGCCCCGGTCGATGGACACCTTCTTGATTCGGAATCCGATCTCCAGCCTTTTGTTCAGCTCCGCCTTTTTCTGCGTCTCCATGGATTTCTGGGAGGACTGGGAGCCGCCGGCGGACCAGAAGCCGCCGCCCAGGTTCCAGCTGCTCTGGCTGGAGCTGGAGGAGGCGCTGTTGCTGGAAAAGCTCCCGGATTCGTCGCTCTTGATGATCACGTCCATGAAGTTTTCATCCTGAGCCTTATCCGAGGAGGTCAGCAGGGAGGCGTCCACGCCCGCCGCACCCGCCGTGCCGTCGGCGCTGGAGGCGGCGACGGTGCCGGTGACCAGCGGCATGAGGAAGTCCAGATCTGCCTGGACCGCTTGGATCTGTTCCTCAATGCGCTTCTTCTGGAGCGTCATGTCCCGGACCTTGGCCTCCGAGGAGGCCATGCGGGCCTCGTTGAGCCGCTCTATGTCCTGCAGCACCGCCTCCTGGGCCTGGCAGGACTGGAGGATTTTTTCCACTGCGTCGTCCGCAATATTTTCCAGGAGGCCATAAATGCAGCTCTCGGTCGAGTCCAGGTTCTTCGTGTCCTTTACTTTTTGGACCTTGCCGATGACCTCCTTCGCCTTCCCGTACGGGTCCCCCACATTTTTGTAGATGCTGATGACCGCCTTGACCGCCGAAAGCGCGCCGGACCCATACTGGGAGATGAGCGCCTGCTGGGACTGGGAGAGCTGCTGCCGGCGGTTTTCGACCTCCGTCTTCAGGCGCTCCTGCTCATCGGGAGAGATCTCGATCGTCGTCTGCTCCGCCAGCTGTGCCTTCAGGCTGTTCAGGCGCCGCTGCTTGGCGCGGTAGTCGGCCACCAGGCTCTCGGTGGCCATGGTCAGGTCCTTGGGGTTGAGGTTGGGCCGCAGGGACTTGAACCAGTCGCTGGGTTGGAACTGCACCGGATAGACGTCCGTGGAGCCGTCCAGGGAGCGGCGCAGGCTGGAGCGCATCTTCTGCTTGGTGTTCTCCAGGGCCTCGGAGGGGGAGGACACGTTGAGGAATCCCAGGAGGGTCAGCACCTCGTGGTAGTGCCCCCGCACCACGGCATCGTTGTAGAAGTTGCTGATCTGCTCCTCCTGGACCAGCCCCTCGCTGGAGAGCCAGTTGGCGTACCCGTCCAGGTCGTCCTTGGACCGATACTCCTCGTAGACCTGGTTTTTCTTGCTGTACCACTCGTTGCGCCGCTCCAGGAACTCGTCGTAGAGCTCCCGCGCCATGGCCATGCGGGACATGGTTTTGCGCTCCCCGCGCACCTCGTCCGTCACGGGGGTCAGCAGCCACTCCCGCAGATTCTTCTGGTCGTTGACAAAGCTCTTGAGGGCCTCCAGGCGGGGCACATAGTTGTTGATGACGGTGCTGAATACGGTGGAGAGGCGCTCTCCGTTGGTCCCCTGGACCACGGGGGAGAGATCGTAGAGCTGGTCGCTGAGCAGAAATTCCTTCTCCTGCACCGTGTAGGGCTTGGTCAGCGTGCTGTAGCAGTCGTCGGTGTCGTACTCGTAATCTCTGGCGTTCAGGGGCCGGGCGGGAAATTCCATGGCAAAGAGCTGGCTGCCCGCCCCCAGGAGTTTGTTGACGTTGTTGTAGATCAGGTTCATCACTTCGTCGCTGGAGTTTTCCACCAGAGACTCTAAAATGCTTTTATCATCCATTACGGGACTCCCTTCCGGCAATTATGACAGGTCTGATGCCTCCGGCACGTCTTTCAGCGTGCCCAGCATCTTGTTCAGGAGCGAGCTTTCAAAGGTGAGCGCCTCCAAAAACATCTGGGGGATTTCCTCGCGGCGGAGCTGGAGGGCGAAGACCAGATCCTCCGAAATCCAGGACGCGGGTTTCCCGTCAAAGCACGCCCTTCCGGCGTCGTAGGCCTTCCACACATGCTCCACCCAGTTTTTCACGTACGGATAGCCCGCCAGGGGCGCCAGATCGCCGGAGCACTTCCGGAGCTGCTCAAAAGCCCTGGGGGGAAAATTCCAGTTGTCCCCCCTGCCGAAATGCGTGGCGGTGGCAGGGGTCCCGTTAGCCCACATGAACAGGCTGCAGGGGATGCAGGAGGCCACCTTGCAGGTATCCCGGCTCAGGGCCAGCTCCATATTCACCTTGTTGGGGTCGCTGTTTCCGGAGTAGTGGATGATGGACTGCGTCATGCCGTGCACGCTGGCGAACAGCTCGGCGCCTGTGGGCCTGTCCGGCGGATTGGCGCCGAGAGGGCGCTCGCCGGGCCGGCGGATGAGGGTGCCGCCGTACTTCAGCGTCTGCCCCTCCGAAAACACGCTGCCAAGAAAGTTCTGGACGGTTTCCGTGACGGATAGGGCGTTGCTGTAGGCCGCCTCGATCCTGCGGCCCGCGGCCTCCTCCGACTCGTCCGGCGGGAGCGCCCGGTAGTCCGGCTTGTACCAGTACAGAATGGAGGGATCCAGGAGCTCCGCGCTTCCCACGGAGAGGAGACCGCCCACATAGGCGCCCCTCAAGGGGATTTTCGAGAACTCGTGGACCCTGCGCTCCAGCCGGTTTAAAATGACCGTCTCGTCCTCCGCCACCTCGCCCTGCAGCGCCGAGCGGTCCGTCTGCGCCAGAATCACGGGCCGGCGCGCCTTATCGTCCGGGAGCTGAGTTTGAAACGCGAAGAGGTCTTCTGTGCCTGTCAGGGCCGCCAGCTTTGCCTGCAGCTGAAGATGCCTCCGGCATTCCTCGGCGTCATCCTTGTCTTCCTGATAAATGATATACGAGTGTTTTTTGAGCTCGCCTTTTGAGCTGACGATAAATCCAAGCGCGATCACGGTGCAGAGGGCGTCGGCCTGTTCCTGAGAGTTTAGAATACCCATCCAAATTCCTCCTGTTTTTGTGTTGGGGGTCCGCTCGTCTTTCTCAGGATAGGAAAGTTTCCCCGCATTGTCAATTCCCCAATTTTTTGTCATTTTTTTGCCATTCTTCGAGGGAAGCGTCAAAAAATTGACAGTTTTTTGGAGGCTGGTGCCGCCGTGGCGGGGCCAGCCTCCAGAAGCAAAAGCCTCCCCCGGCGCCGCCGGATGGCCCGGCCGGCCCCAAAGGAGGCGGATTTTTATCAACGCGTGCGGGCGGCTGTTGCCGAAAAAGATACGGCTGCCAATCCGCGCCCAAAAACAAAGGAAAAGCCCTAAGGCTTTTTCACTGCCTCAGGGCTTTTCCCCCACTGTCTTATGCCGCTAAAAAAAGATGACTGTTTCGATGCCGAACCCCAAAAAATCGGGCCGGAATCCAGCGAAGCGAATCCGGCCCGAAAGCGAAGTCCCGCAAGGGGGATGCCGCATCCGTAAGGCGGCAAAGTCGCCAACGTCTGCGCAAAAATTCCCACCAGAGCGCAGTTTTCGGCGAAGCCGGAAACGGAGCGGTGGTGGGAATTTCAGAGCTGGAATGGCCGGATAATCTGAATATTTCCTTAAAAGAATCGGAGCAAAAGGAATCGAAAATATGAAAAGGAACTTACAGCTTGTTACATATGCAGATTTATATCGTCCGGTCTATAACGGTTACCTGGGTAATTACGTCTCTCAAACGGTCGCCACACACTACATAGTCCAGCAATTCATCGGCGGTATCACACCATTTTTCAGTGGACTCCGGATTATCTACATAAACCTGCGAGATTGCCATTTGAAGTGGAGCATTTGACGATTTGCGCAGTTTGGGCCAAATTCCAAACACGGCTCCTTTCCACTCGAACTCCACTTCTCCGCCGCTGTCTACGCACCATTTGAAATCGCTGATGGTTTTAAGCGGTTATCTTCAGGACTGTTTATGCCTATGATTTTGTTCTACGTTTATACCCTCTGAATACTTTGAATTTCGGGGCCCCATCTAGATAGTTAATCGGCGGTCCAAGCTTTGGAAAACCAGTCGACCAGTCAATCATATGGTCGTGTGGATCTGAGTGTTGCCCTGGGAATCCATGGTCTGTGTAATGCCGTTCCGCAGTTGCTCTGCCATCATCACCAATACTTGTGTCACGGTCGTATCCTCCGTGTTTACTTGGTGCGTGGGAGGGGATTTTCTGACCGGGCTCTCCCAGGAATTGTTCATCTCCCGGCTTTGTGAGCTGCCAAGGACCTCCATGCGCATTGCCGCCGTCTTTTACAGATGGAACATCTATAAATATTTTTGTTGTATCATAAGGGCCTACCGGCTGTCCACAAATTTTGAAGGAATCCAAATTATTTTGCATTTTGAAAGTTTTAGAAAACACCGCACATGCGGAAGAATCCCTGAAATCCAGGTATAGCAGTGGATCGGACAAAAGAAGAACCTCACTTTTCGAAAAAATAGTTCGAAAAAACGAGGCTCATTCACTTTTTGCCTGCTTTTTCCCTCGAGAAAAAGTAGATCAGAAGACTCCCTGAGCCATCATGGCGTCGGCCACGCGCTGGAAGCCTGCGATGTTGGCTCCGGCCACCAGGTTGTATCCAAGGCCATACTTTTCCGCGGCCTCCACGCTCATGCTGTAGATGGTATCCATGATCTGGTGCAGCTGCTTGTTGACCTCTTCCTCCGTCCACACCAGCCGCTCGCTGTTCTGCGCCATCTCCAGGGCCGAAGTCGCCACGCCGCCGGCGTTGACCGCCTTGGACGGCGCCACAATCATGCCGCAGTCCATCAGATATTTCAGCGCTTCGTTTGTGGTCGGCATATTGGCGACCTCAACGTAGTATTTTACCCCGGCCCGGGCGATTTTTTTCGCGTGCTCAATATGGACGTCGTTTTGCATCGCGGAGGGCATGCAGATGTCCACCTTCACGCCCCAGGGCTTCTCCCCGGCGTGGAACTCCACGCCAAACTTGTCCGCGTAGTCCTTCACCTGGTTCCGGCCGCTGTTCCGCATCTCCACCAGGTAGTCGATCTTCTCCGCCGTGGTCACGCCGTCGGGATCGTAGATATACCCGTCGGGGCCGGACAGGGTAACCACCTTGGCCCCCAGCTCCGTGGCCTTCTTGCAGATGCCCCAGGTCACGTTTCCGAAGCCTGCGCAGGCGATGGTCTTCCCCGCCAGGGCCTCGCCCTCGTGCTTCAGGACGTTCTCCAGATAGTACACCGCGCCGAAGCCCGTGGCCTCGGGACGGATGAGGGAGCCGCCGTAGCTGAAGCCCTTGCCGGTCAGAACGCCGTTCTCAAAGGCGCCCTTGAGCCGCCGGTACTCGCCATATAGGTAGCCGATCTCCTTGGCGCCCACGCCCATGTCGCCCGCCGGGACGTCCACGTCGGGCCCGATGTAGCGGTACAGGGCCTGCATGAAGCTCTGGCAGAAGCGCATGATCTCCGCGTCGGACTTGCCCGCCGGGTCGAAGTCGCTGCCGCCCTTGCCGCCGCCGATGGGCAGGCCGGTGAGGCTGTTCTTGAAGACCTGCTCGAAGCCCAGGAACTTGATGATGCCGGGGTACACGTTCTTCTGGAACCGGAGGCCGCCCTTGTAGGGGCCGATGGCTCCGTTGAACTGGCAGCGGTAGCCGATGTTGGTGTGCCAGGTGCCGTCGTCCGCCATCCAGCAGACCCGGAAGGTGAACATCCGCTCCGGCTCCACCATGCGGGTCAGCAGGTCGGCCTTCTCATACTCAGGGTGCTTCTCGATGACGGGCTCCAGAGAGGAGAAGACCTCCTCCACCGTCTGGACGAACTCCGGCTCGTTGGCGTGCCGGGTCTTCACATGCTCGATCACGCTGGAAAGATAGGCGTTCATTGAAATTTCCTCCTTATCCTTATCCCATGTCATTTAAAAATTGGATTGAGGTTTAAGCCTCTGAATTTTTTAACGGCCCATAACACGGACAGTTCTTTGACGCTTCAACATTTTGCCTTGACACAGCTGCTTTTCTGCCCGCCTCAATACAGACTCCGGTATACCTCAAGAATCAAAGAGGCGGTCATGGGTACAAAGCTGTTTTTTAAGAGCCTCTGTTGATTTTCCATTACAGACTCGGCGAATTCCGGCAGCTCCGCTTCTTGTACGCCGTACTTACGCAGAGACTTTCTGGGAAGAACCGCCTCCAGCGTTTTCTCCAGCTCTTTGTACACATCCTCTGGAGTGCATTTCAGAAGATCTGCCAGAAAGCGGTTCATCACCGCGAGTTCACCGCCAGTCCGAAGTGCCATGTACTTTTTCATGACGCCAAGGAAAACGGCGTAGTTGCTCTCCCCATGGGCCACGTGGTATCGGCCTCCCAAGGGGTAGGCCATAGCGTGAACCGTTCCGCAGCCTGCCGTTCCAAATGCGATTCCCGCATAGTTGGACGCCAGCAGAAACTCTTCCAGCAGGCCGGTCCAGCGGTCCCGGCCGTCCCGCCCAATGACCTGATAGCCCCGGACGATCATCTCGATAGCCCGGTATCCAAACAGCTTGGTGTAGGGCGTTGCCGCCGGAGACAGACAGGACTCCACCGCGTGGACCAGCGCATCGATTGAGCTGGTGGTAAACACGGGGAAGGGAAGGCTCTGCAGTAGCTCTGGAATCAGAACCGCTTGGTCCGCATACAGGGCGTCCCCTACCAATCCCATCTTGGTGCCCAGGCGGGTCCTGTTTATGACGGCGATGTTCGTCATCTCACTTCCGGTCCCGCAGGTGGTTGGGATGATAACCAGCTCCCGGAGCTTTACCAGGTTCGGCATGGCGTCATAGAGAGCGTCCAGATGTTCCCCGGCGCTCGCGGCCGCCATAGCTTTGGCAGTATCGATTACCGCTCCGCCTCCCAAGGCGATAATGCGGCGGCAGGGGCCCATTTGCGCCGCGGCTTCCAGGATGTGCTCCACCATCTCGTCGGTGGGCTCCCCTGTGCCGTATTCTTCCAGAAAGATGGTGTTTACGGGTAGGCCTGAGCCGAAATACGGCTTGAAAATATAGGCGTTCGTTAGGATAAGGTCGTCACTTGTTAGCGGGAACTGCTCTAAAAATTGTTTGCAGGTGTCAAATTTGTAAACACGCGGTCGAAAAATAAGCTGTTCCATCTGAGATCTCCTCGTTGCTTTGAGACGGCCCGACAGGGAAGCCGCGGCTGCGCGCTCCCGATTCTGCCCAGTCCGGCATGTTTGCCCACAAAAGCAGCGCGGTCAAGAGAGAGGCTGTTGTCGTTGCAAAATGTTCAAAGGGGGAATTTCCAACTACAAAAGCACTCTTTCCTGACTGCGCCCTCATTTAATGAAGAACGTTTACCTGTGCTTGTCCAAGACCTTCAGCGAAACGCTGATGCTCAATGGACCTCTCGTTCCGCAACTTCCCGGACGTATTGCTCGTGGATTTTGTCATTCATGCCCAGGAATGCCTGAATCACTACCTGCACTAGAGTGAGGAGCGCGGGCAGGGCCACGCCGATAATCAGCAGGTTGCGGAGGGTAATCTCCGACAAAACTGTATTCGCAGAGTATCCGATGGCGTCCAGCAGGCCGCCCAGCAGCGCGCTGCCCCAAGACCCGCCGATGGTCAGGCAGAAGCCATAGCACGCGAAGATAAATCCGGCCTGGTTGTGGCCAAACTTCCACTGGCCATAATCTACGGCCATTGGGAGCATAATGTCGGGGAACACCAGGTGGGCGCCCTGCAGGAAACCGCAGAGGGCGTACAGAATGAACAGCGGCTGGCCTACGCCCATCAGCTCTCCGGAGCGCTCCCGTCCCACGACCAGGATGATGCCAAACCACACCAGATACATGGCGGCGTCAATGATCATGGTGGCCAAATAGGCCCGGTTGGAGTCCTTGAAGAGACGAATGAGATACTGAATGCACACGGAGCCCAGGATGGCGCAGCCGGCGTTGAAGAACAGGCCGATGGAAGCGAGCTCCGGCCGCTCGAAATAATTGTTGTACAGGTAGACCGTAGCACCGGAACGTACGCCGTCTACTACATAGAGCACCATGGTGGACACCACCACGATCATGGCGGGCCGGTTTTTGAGCAGCTCCTTGGCCTGCTCAAAGAAGCCTACCTTGGTCTCCTGGCCGGTGGACACGTCGATATTCCGCAGATGTGCGCGATAGGTCCCGTCCGCGTTCAGCTCATACTTGCGGCTCATCACGAAGTTCCAGATAACGAAGCTGACATAAATTCCCTCGAAGAGGATGGCGCTGAGGAGGAAGCCCCGCTTCTCGCTTCCGCCGCCCAGGAAGGCGACGATGGGCAGGTAGCAGGCGACCAGGAACAGCTTGTTCACGTTCTTGGAAACGCCCCGGAACGCGGCGATGGAGGCGCGTTCGCCCTGACTTTTCGCCATGTTGGTGATTTGGCAGTTGGTGGGGATGAAGCAAAGCGTGGAGCCGATCGCCCCGAAGCAGCCGTAGCCAATGCAGGCAATGATCATCTGTAGTGTCGAGGTCGTATCCGGCAGAGCGATGAAGATCATTACAAACAAGATAAACTGAGCCGGGATGGAGAACAGTACCCAGGAGCGGTACTTACCCCATTTCAGGTTAAAGTGGTCGATGGCCCAGCCCATGATCAGATCAGTGACCGCGTCGAAGGTTCGGGCGAACGCCATCAGCGAGCCGGCCACAACGCCGGACATGCCCAGGACGTCCGTGTAAAAGTACATCAGGAAGTAGCCAAAAATGACCCAGGGGCCGTTTGTGGACACGGCGGTCAGGCCCATACACAGCTTGTCTCGGATTGGAACCTTGGCGTTCGCTTCAAAGCTTACGGAATCATATAGCTCCTGCCGTTTAGTATTTGTGCTCATTTGTACGCCTCTCTTCCTTTATTGTATTTTTGTTTACAGCGGAACCGCTGCTTTAGGGAACCATTTTACCGCCTGGTCACGCGTATTTCTGGAATACCCGCTCGTAGGCTGCGGCAATCTCGTCCAGATGCGGCAGAGTCGCCAGGCTCAGGTAGGCCTTGTTGCCGCTGGGCACGATGACACCCTCCGCCGCCAGTGCCATAGTGAATTCCGTGGTGGCCCGGGTCGCCTCGTTGACCGCGTCCTTGCATTCCTGGCTGTTGGGGTCCTCGTAGAAGGTGGGGACGTGCTGTACGCCGGTGATGTCGATATGGAGGATAGAGCCTTGGTGGAACACCAGCACGGGAATCTCGTATTTTTCGGCCAGCTCCGCGATCTTATGGCACAGGTATTCTCCGCCCTCATCCAGCTTTTTATGGGCGTCAGTGCGCTCCAGCTCGTCGATGGCCGTGGCGCCCGCCAGACAGGACAGCGGATTCGCCGTCATGGTGCCGCCCACGCGGACCGCCTTGGTCTGATCGGTGCCCTGCCCGGCCGCCAGCATGTCGATGATTTCCGCCCGGCCGCCGATGCCGCCCGCTCCGGGATAACCTCCGGCGATGATCTTTCCGAATACGGTAATGTCCGGCTTGGTGCCATAGAAGCCCTGGGCGCCCCGCATTCCAACACGGAAGGCCGTCACGACCTCATCGTATACCAGCAGCGCGCCGTACTTCCGGCAGAGCTGCTCAGCGCCCAACTGATACTCCCTGGTCAAGGGCAGCGCGCCGCTGTCCCGTCCGATGGCCTCTGCGAAGAAGGTCGCTGTACCGCCCAGTTCCTGCTGTTTGATAAAGGCTTTCTCCAGCGCTTCCAGATCGCCGGTAGGTACTGCGGTGGTGTACTGGAACACCTCTGTCGGGATGCCGTGGTGGAGCGAGTCGGGAGTTTTGATTTCGTTGTTGTTGTAGATTATCTGGTCGCTCCAGCCGTGGTAGTTGTTTTGAATTCGAATGATATACTTTTTTCCTGTAAAGGCCCGGGCGAGACGAAGCGCGATAATGTCGGCCTCCGTGCCGCTGCCCATCATACGGAACCGCTCCACCGTGGGGAAGTATTTTTTAATCCGGCTGGCCAGCTCGTATTCGTAGTTGCTGTACATGCCGGAGACCGGACCGCACTCCCGAATCAGCTCGATCACCTTGTCCCGGATGACCGGATAATTGCTGCCCAGAATCGTCGGGCCGCCGGCCTGGAGCATGTCATAGTAGCGATTCCCGTCCACATCGTACAGGAAGGCGTCCACCGCTTTCACAATGGAGAGGGCAAAGGGATAGTTGTTGGCCAGGTTGTGCTGGATGCCATGCGGAATGGCTTCCGCCGCCAGAGTCACCTGCTTCTTGGAGGTGGCGCAACAGGTCTCAAAGTGCTGCTTGTAAGCCTCGATTTGCTCCGGCTTCATGCGCTTGCGATGCTGGATTACATATCCGGCCTGCTGGTGGATCAATGCGTAATCGAATCCATTTAAGACTTTCGCCATAAATATTCTCCTTCCTTTTTTACACGGTTCTCAAGGGTTCAAGTCTGCGTAGATGTTTTTCAGAGCGGGGTAGACGCTCATGAAATTGCGGTACATCTTGTCATAGACCGCTTTATTTTCCGGGCGGGGGTAGAAGCTCTTTTCAATGCTGATGAACTTGCCGGCGTCTTCCAGCGTGTAAAGCCCCATGCCCACCGCGGCCACAACGGCGGCGCCCATAGCGCCGGCGTGGCGGACGTTCGCCGTCCGGTGAACCGGGATGTTCAGCACGTCGGCGATGATTTGCAGCCAGCGGTCCCTCAGCGCACCGCCGCCCACCGCTGTGACGGAGGTCACCCGCCTGCCGCCGCAGTCTTTTTCGTAATAGTCCACCTGTCCCCGCAGACTGTAGGCTACGCCCTCCAGCACGGCGTTCAGGATATGGCGGCGGTCATGCTGATTGGTGACATTGATGTAGGTGCCCCGCGCCCGCTCATCCAACACCGGGCAGTGCTCTCCGTGGAGCCAGGGAGTCACCAGCAGGCCGTTGGACCCGGCAGGGATATCCCGGATATCGTTTTCGATAAACTGATAAATGCTCTCAGTCGAAGACAGCACTCCTGTTTCGATTAACTTTCGCTCAACCCCATAGTACTGGTTGATTGCCCATTCGTAGGTCATACAGCAGGACTGGACGCAGCCTCCGTAAATCATTTGCTCTTTATTCATGCTGTACATCTCATAGATGCCCGGGCAAGGATTTTTCACGCGCGCGGTGTCTTTCAACACGGTCAGCCAGGCGGAGGAACCCAAGTAGATATGGGCGTCTCCCAACTTGGAGCAGGCGGCTCCCGCCGCGGCGGCAGGCACATCCCCGGTGCCCATGTAAACGCCGGCGTTCACCGTCAGGCCCAGCTCCTCCGCCGCCTGGGGAAGCAGCGTTCCCACAAATTCCGTGCAGGTTTTCAGCGGCGGCATCTTTGAAAGGTCTACTCCTGCCGCGGCATACATGGTGTGCTTGTGCTGTAGCTCCGCTTCATCCAGCGAGTGGGGGCTGGACCGGGTCAGCTCCATATAGACCTTCCCTGTGCATTTGTAATTTAAAAAACAGGTGCAGTCCATAAAGTAGGCGGTTTTGCTGTAAAGTTCCGGTTCGTTCTCCTGGAACCAGAGCAGCTTTCCCACCACGTCGTTGGCATTGAGGTACTCTTCTCCTATGGCGACATTAATCCGGTTTGCTTGGTCTCCGGCCCGGCTGTCCAGCCAGGTGATGTTGTTGTAAAGCACGGTGCCGTCCGCCGCAACCGGGATGATTCCCATGCCCTGGGTGCTGAAGGCCAGACCCAAGACCAGCTTTTTGTCAATGCTGGCCTTTCCCACAGCGGCTTTTGTCGCCGAACAGACCGCCTGCCAGTAGTCCTCTGGGTTTTGCTCCGCGTAGCCGTGCCGGGGGCAAAGCAATCCATACCCCCGTTCGCTGCTGGCGATCAGGTTCCCTTCAAAGTCCACGATGGATGCCTTTACGCCGCTGGTTCCAAAATCATACGCCGCAATGTAATTCACCTTTCGTTCACTCCTTTCCGCCGTGTTCAGATGTCTTTGTTACTCCTCTTCCAAGCCCTTTTTCCTTCGCATCTCATTTTGAATTTCCAGAGGAATGGCGTGAACTCCGCCCAGGCCCTGGGCCAGACAGCATATTTTGGCCGCGTCCTCTGTATAGAGCGCATAAGTGTGCGCCTTTTCTACCGTCTCTCCCACGGCCAGGACGCCGTGGTTCGCCAGCAGACAGGCTCGGCGGCGCTCCAGCACCCGCAGAGCCTTTTTCCCCAGGTCCTCCGTTCCGGGGAGGGCAAATTCCGCCAGGGGGATGTCCCCGCCCACAAAAGGAATCATCTCAATCAGCGCCGCAGGAATCACCTTGTGAGCCGCCGCGAAGGCTGTGGCGAAGGGGGAGTGGGTATGTACGACGCCGTATATGTCGGAGCGGTTTTTATAGACGGCCGTGTGCATTTTCCACTCCGAGGAGGGGGTATGCTTTCCCTCTAGTATGTTCCCATCCAGGCTGATTACCATGATGTCGTCCGCAGTCATTCCCTCATAGGGAACGCTGCTGGGCGTGATGGCCACAATGCCTTGCTCTGGGTCATACTGGCTCAGGTTCCCGCTGGTGCCGGCAAACAGTTTTTCCTGATAGGCTTGCAGCGCCATGCTCAGGACGCGCTGCTTCAGTGCTGCTGTGTTCATCATCCACCTCCGTTTGTTTTATGCCTGTATTATACTTACTTTAAGTTGTTTTGTAAATTATTTTTGTTGTTTTACATGATATTTCTGCGATTTAACTAAGATTACACCTGATTTCTTATCATAATTGCACTTGCTTTTTTTGAAATACCAATATAAAATATTGGTATTCTGTTGCATGTAAAATATTGAAAGGAGCTGTCTGCCATGTCCCATACCCCTAGAAATAGAAAATGTGCTGGAACTTTGGCGGTTCAACGCAAGAACGACATTAAAACCCTGATGCTGGAACAGAAGTCCATGACGGTCTCTGCCCTGTCGGAGCACTTCGGCGTGACATATGAAACCATTCGTCGAGATCTGGAGGCTTTGGAAAAGGAGGGTTTTTTGCGAAAAGTCTACGGAGGAGCGGCCCTTAATGTGCGCGTACAAAATGAGGTGGGCTTCACCACTCTGGTGGGGTTGTTCTCTGAGAGCAAACAGCTCATTGCCCAAAAGGCCGCCAATTTTATCCGGCAGAACGACTGCATCTATCTGGACGCTTCCACTACCGCCTACCACATCGTCTCAGAGATCGCGGACAGAAATCTGACGGTTATGACCAACTCTCTCAAAGCCCTCTCCAAATTGTCCGAGTGCCCCTCCATCAACGTGGTCGCCCTGGGCGGGACGCTGAACCGGCTTAGTTTCAGCTTTCTGGGGGCGAGCACGTGCTCCCAGCTTATGAATTTTCATCTGGATAAGGCCTTCATTTCCTGCAGCGCGCTGGACAAGACCTATGGCCTCAGCGACAAACGCGAGGAAAGCGCGACCCTCCACAAGGCAATTATTGAAAGCTCCAATGAAGTTTTCCTGGTGGTGGACCACACCAAATTTGACAAGGTTTCTTTTGCTAGATTTGCGGATTTCAAGAAGGTGAAGGCTGTTATTACGGATCATCCCCTCAGCGAGGAGTGGACCGTCTTCCTGCGGGAGAACAATATTGCCTGGTATTAAAAAAGTCACCCTCAGATGCCGGTCTATACGTAAGCGATCTTGACCTCATTGTGGTCCAGCGGAGCCGCGCCGATAGGCGCGGCTCCATACTTCGTATGGCCTGTGGAGCGCGTGTGACGAGCGGCGTCGTGAGGAAGGAAACGCCGAAAGGTGCGCGTTTCTTGTGCGGGGCGAGCTGCCTGGACCGGCAATAAGCCGGCGAACCAGACAACCGCCTCGCGGAGTGCGCGCGTACATTGCCGCTGCATAGAAGCGCGCCGCTGTCCGCTGACACGCTGAAGGACTTCCGGCTTAACGTGGCTTATGAAGCCGCTTGAACGAACCCTCGCCGGGTTGAGGATGGGGTCCCATTGGATCCGATCTTGTGCTAGTCCCGGCATTTGATTTATCCACTTATAGGATCCGCTGGAAACAAAAAAGCCCCCGTCGATCCTGTGTTGGATCGCTGGGGCTTCACGCGGTTTATGCAGGGGCGGCGTGTCCGATCTTCTCCGGGGGAAGGGCCTCCTCCTTGAGAAATGCGCCGCTAGAGTTTCAGCTTTCTGGCAGTACATGTTGGAACGGCCAGACAATCCGAATAGAAACCGTCTTCCTTTTCGGCCCCAAACCCGGCGAAGCGGATTTCGGATGAAAGCAAAGAAAAGCTGTCCGGCGTATGAAAAAAGCCCTAAGGCTTTTTCATCGCCTTAGGGCTTTTCTTGGGCCGTCGTGTGTTACCAAAAAAGATGCGGATCTGTAGCCACAATAAACAATTCCATCTAATCGAACAACTGGCAGCTGCCGGTTCAGTTATTCACCGTCGGCTAAAAGCCCAGTTATTTCAATGGATACAATGCAAAGCGGAGCCGGCTTTCGATAAAAAGTTCGAAAAGCGGCTCCGCTTCAGTTTATTGATCCAGAAAATGATGGCCGGTCAAATCGTCAAATGCGTCAGATATCGTTTTTTCAGAAAAGTGCGGCTTTATTTTTTGTACCGCTTGGCATATCTCTGCTTTAGACCCGCTCCAGCGGTTGTTTTTGAATGACAAGGCCACGAAGACCGTTGTTGAGTACAGCTCCAGCTCCTTTGCCGTTTTGTCTTTAAAGAAATTAACTACATGATCAATCTCGTCGTTGTACTGAGAGAGAACCTCTGCGCCGCTTATTTGGCCGCTGTTGTTTCCGGCGCTGATCTGATATCCGTTCATTCCATTGGGATAGGTCACAGGAACTATCTTTATATAGTCCGAAAACTCTGCATATTCAATGTCACTCATGACCGTCTGACAGTATGGTCCGTAAGTGTATATCTCAAAGTCGTAAGCCAGAGGGACCTGATACACAGCTTGTAATAAGTAAAGAAATTTCATCATACCTGTTTTGCCGATATTGGAGTCCCTCTTGGCAATCTCTGTTATAAAAGCAAGCCGTTCCTGCGTTCTCATCAAAATTCCCTCACTTTTTCTCAGTATAAAGACGCTTCATTCTTGGCGCGTCGACCATATGCCGGACAATGGGAGATATCCCGCTCAGTTCCTTTACGTAACCGGAGGACTTGTCGCATATCAAAATATCCTTATCCAGCTTGTACCAGCTTGTCTTGGCTTCATCTTCAAAATAATCGACGCCGTTTTTCTGGAGCTCTTTCCGTAGCTGATCAAATTTCTCTTCCTCCTGTAGAGTTGGCAGCAGGCTTGTTTCATACTTTTTCCTGTAATGGCGGCGCTCCAAAATGAGCTGGCTGTGCTTTCCACCCAGGCCTTCCTTGATCTTGCCATACATCGACCAGTCATCCAACTGAACATAATCCCCTAGATGATCGGGAGAGGGATAAAAGCCTCCGAAGGCCGGATAGGCGTGCTCCAAAATCTCCTTTACCGCGTAACTGACATGATGGTCATAAGCCCGGCGGGTCTTGTGGAAATAAACTTGAGAAAACATTTGATATCTGGCCAGCACAAGGCTTTCAGCAATGTGCCATCCGCCCTTTTGGACCGCAAGTACCAAATCTCCTGTTTCTTCCATCTGCCCGATGTCAATGCAGTTGATGAGCCGATCTTTGTCATACAAGCCGTAATTGACGCCTGTATGGATGGAGTCCCGGAGGAGATAATCGGCCCGGTCCACGTCAAGCTGCCCGGAAATAATTCCTTTGAACAATAAAAGAATCCCCTGAAAGGAGCACTTTGTGGAGTCGCCGAGGAGTGCCGTGACTTCCTCGGTTTTTATTTGGTAATTTGCGTTGATGGGATGATCTTCAATGATATCTTTAAAATATCGTTTAATGATTGCGATACTATATTCCTCATGATCGTAACGTTTATGCATCAAGGAGCCCTTAAATGGCATGAGGTCTTCACCAGTGTGGGAAAACGGAGCATGTCCGATATCGTGCAGAAGCGCGGCCAAACGGATAATCTTGCGGTACCGGTCAAACCCGCCTTCATTAAGGCGGTACTGTTCCTGCAGCAGCTTCCGCGCCCGCTCCTTGCTGATGATGCTGTTGTATATGTCGGTAGCCATCTGCATCACGCCGAAGGAATGCCCCTCCTGCTAGAGAGGCCAAGACACTACCTATCGTGTAGGTCATCGCCATATATGCCTGGCCCTTTATGGCGTCCTCCGCCCGAATTACCTGATTCACGTAGTAAACCGGGACGATAGAGATCAGCCCCCAGCCCAGCATCTGGAAAAGCTGCACAGCGTATAGGGCTCCCATGGATGAGACCAGCAGGGTTCCCATGCTTTTCAGCGCAATCGCGGTTCCGCAGATTTTGAACCAGAAGCCGCACCCCGCCTTTTTCAGCATCCTCGCGAAAAATAGCATGGGCGGAATTTCAATCAGTCCGCACATGGATGTAATCAGCCCGACCTCCGCGCTTCCGCCGCCCTTGGTCTGGATAATCTGATATAAAAATGTGTTAATCAAAGCATGGCTGACGTACAGCATTACGGTACCCGCCAGCACGATGAGGAAACGTGGATATTCTTTGAAGAAAACCGCAGGGGAAGACGGCTCCGCTTTTTGCTCTTCCACACCTGTCAAGGCTCGTTTCTGAAAGGGGTACCGCCATACGCAGAAGGTGAGGACCCCATAGCCTAAAGCGATGCAGACCGGGATAACAATTACGCCGGCCCGCGGCACCAGGATTCCCAAAAGGCAGGAAGCTGCCGCATAGACAATGGAGCCGATCCCCCTGGAAAGCCTCCAATTCAGCGAATATCCCTGATTCAGCATTTCCGTTCCGAGGGAGTTGATGAAGGGCAGCAGAAATTGGAGAACAGCCACACAGCCGCCAAAGAGCAGACCCGTCAAAAACGGCGAACGTCGGTGCGCGGCGCACACCGCTATCCCCATCAGCAGGGCCGCAAAACATGTGACGGCCACAATCATTTTCAAGGAAGGAGCGGTGGGCCGGTCCGCATACGCGGCGACGATTGGCTGAACAACAGCGGCAGCGATCCCGGAAGCAGCTATGATCATGCCGATCTGCACGTTTGTCAGGCCGCAATCCAGCAGATAGACGCTGGAAAACGCCAGCACGCTTGCGAAGTTTATCCAGTAGAAACTTTGAACGAGAGAATAGCTGACAGTTAAAGAACGGTTGACGGTCTGGGATTTCATTGGATAAGTTTCCTTTCACATAGCCCACGTAAAGGTTTCTTCTGTGAACTCTTTACATAGTCAAACGTGTTTGGGGCAGTCCTGCACTCTGAGAATTCACCATTTCCAGGGGAGCTCTTTCAGAAACTTCTCCGCATTGCGATAGGACACGCCGCCTTCAATACTCTTGTTCTCGCCGAGATAGAGAACATACTTTCCTACTAGTTTCCCGAAGCGGCGCTCCGTGAGCGCGCATTTCTCCACGTCCAGCAGATGCCGGGACTGTTCAGCTACAGCCTGACGGCTGTGCTTGATCTCAAATGCGGCACAGCAATTCTCCTCCCGGTCATAGACCAACATGTCAAACTCCCCGCTGGCGAACTGGAGCTTGCAGACCTTGTACCGGCTGCCCAGAGCTTTGGAAGTTTCCAGCAGGATGATGTCCTCCAGCATCCGCCCCCGGACCTCTTCCAGGATTCGGCCGGTGATAGCCTCCCGTTCCTTTTCACTCAGGCTGAGAAACAGCTCGTCCTTCATCAAAGCGTGGACAAGCGCCTGGGCCTGGCAGTAACGCATTCCGGGCTGTGTGAAGAGAATGTGTTCCACGGGTTCGCTGGCGGGTTCCGTCGTTTCGATGGGGCAGTCCACGATCAAATCCAGAGCAGTGAGGTATTCCTTGATTTCCACAGCATGGGCTTTCGTAATAGGTACTGTCTGCTCCTGCCGATTGCGGATCTCCAGAATATCCATAAGCCGTTGGGTAACAGTTTCCGTATCGATTTCATCCAGAGCGGTGGTCCGCTTTTCCGGGTTACGCTCTTTCCGAAGGTTCCTTGCCGCCAACCCCAAATCATGAGACAGGAAGTCACGGGTCAGCACCGACACCAAGAAGGCGTGGTTCATATCCTCAATGATCCGGTTGATGGCCCCCGTCAGTTCCCCAGCCTCATAGAGCGGACGCAGGTGCCGGAAGTGCCCGCCGTCCTCGCAGCAAGCCAGCGAATGCTGGATGTTCTTGCAGATGGCGGTGTCGATATACCGCCGGGTGGACTCATCATCCCGAAAGGAGGCGTCCTCGGCATTTACCTCGGCATCATCAAAGGCCAATTCCCCGGCCCGGAGGGTTCCGCCATAGCGGATGTACTCGTCGATCTGGTCGATTCCCAGGAGGCGGCTGTGCTCCCGATAGGGGATGAAGGTGGTGTGGATCATCTTCGCCCGGTCGTAGAGCTCCTGGTGGAGCGCAAACCAGAATCCCAGGGAATCCGTGCCGGACAGGACGATCTTCATGCCCTGGGCGGCATAGATATCGGACAGGAGGGCGGCGGAGTCGATGAAGTCCCGCATCAGCGTGACCTCGTCCAGGAGTACAAAGTGGAAACCCAGGGACCGGAGCTGTTCCATATCCCGGTTCAGGTCCGCGATGGTATCCCGCTTCGTAGCCTTGATATAGGCCGTTTTCGCCACGTCCTCCGGCGTCATGTCCAACACAGCCTGGCGGAGCAGAGTGGTTTTCCCCGTCCGTCTGAGTCCGAAGAGTAAGCAAACCCGGTCGCATTCGGCATCGTACAGATAATTGTTTAACTGGCGGTAGCAGTCCCGCTTTTGCCATCCCCGGACATTCTCGGACAGGGCCAGCAGTGCCGCTCCGGTCACAACGTTGGTTTTGAACTCTGACATTTTCCACACCTCTCTCCTGCTGGTCTTAGACTTCCTGTTTTGCCCAGTGTATCACATCCGGGGCCGCAAGTCGAGAGAAATTCGCCTGTGAATGGTCTTTCGGCGTGGCGGCGCTTGAAACATCTATATCAGAAAGAGGCAGTTGCTCCTCTACGGCTTCGGTGGAACAAAGGGGCGGTGTGTTATCCTCTTGTGTCCCCTTAGTGATTTTCTCCAGAAGTTCAGTTTTGGACCAATGAAATCGGCGGACAGCGGCGATATACCTGGCACGCTCCTCAGTGGTTACGCAGTTTTCCAGAATGACAATATTCTGCGTCCATCCAATGGTCATGGTCTGGGCCAGCACTTGCGGTGCGTTCTCATAGGCGCGGTAAAACTCCCGCATCCGGCGGAGATTTCTGGGAGAGAAGCCGGAGACATCAGGGTACGCGCCAGATAGATACTTCGCAGCGGCAACAGCGGCGCCTTTCTCTGGCCTGTCACTGACCAACCGGCCAATCCCGCAGTACAGTTCTATCTGCGGCCGATCCGCCACCATCAGGGCATCTAGCGCCGCGAACATGGCGCTGTAGTCAATCGGTTTCCTGATATTCATAGGGCTTCCTCCTTCCTTCATTCCGCTCTCTTTAGGCCACTGAAAAGGGGCTGTTCATCTGAACAGCCCCTCCCCTTTTATCTGCATGCTTTGTAGACAGCCGCCTCGTAGGGCCGGAGAACTTTGGAAGCATCCGCATAATTCCCCAGCACCTTCTCACAGCCCGCCCAGGGCACATCGCCCAGGGTCACCTCGTGTCCGGTGAGATTGTTCACCACAAACAGATCTTGGGTCCCCAGGAAGCGTCGGTAGGAGAACACCTCCGGCACATCCCGAAACAGGAACTCAATTTGTCCCGCGGCGATGACCGGCTCTTCCTTGCGCAGTTGAACAAGTCGCTTGTAGTATTGCAGGATGGAATCCGGGTCCCGGAGCTCCGCCTCGGCGTTGATGGTCTGGTAATTCTCCGGCGGCAGAATCCAGGGCGTCCCGTCGGTGAAACCCGCATTTGGGCTTCCATCCCACTGCATAGGCGTCCTTCCGTTGTCCCTGGACCGCTGGCGCAGGACCTCCAGGGCTTCCGCCTCAGTCTTCCCCGCCTCCAGCATAATCCGGTAGTAGTTCAGGCTCTCCACGTCCCGGTACTGCTCAATGGAGGCATGCCCGGCGTTGGTCATGCCCAGCTCCTCCCCCTGGTAGACGTAGGGCGTGCCCCGGAGGAGGTGGACACAGGTGGCCAGCATCTTGGCGGACTGCTTCCAATACTTCCCGTCGTCCCCGAACCGGGACACCGCCCGGGGCTGGTCGTGGTTGCACCAGAAGACCGCGTTCCAGCCCCCGGCCCGCTGCATTTCCAGCTGCCAGGTGGTCAGCAGGTCCTTGAGCCGCCCCAGGTCCGGCGGTTGGAGCTCCCACTTGTTCCCGTCCTTGTAGTCCACCTTCAGGTGGTGGAAGCTGAAGGTCATGGACAGCTCCTTCTCCGCCGGATTCGTGTAGCGGACGCAGTTGTCCAAGGAGGTGGAGGACATCTCCCCCACCGTCACCATGTCCCCGATGTCTGCGTCCGCCACCATCTCTTTCAAGTACTCGTGAATATGGGGCCCGTCGGTGTAGAAGCGCCGCCCGTCGCCCTGGTGGTCGTCTTCAAAGACGGCGGGTTTGGAAATCAGGTTCACCACGTCAAAGCGGAAGCCCTTGACGCCCTTGGCCTTCCAGAAGCGGAGAACGTCCTTCAACTCCCCCCGGACCTCTGGGTTATCCCAATTCAAATCCGCCTGGGTCCGGTCATAGAGATGCAGATACCACTTGCCCAGCTCCGGCACGTACTCCCAAGCGCTGCCGCCAAACTTGGATTCCCAGTTGGTGGGGGGCGCGTCCAGCCCACCCTCCCGGAAGATATAGTAGTCCTGATACTTCTTTTCCCCCGCCAGGGCCTGGCGAAACCAGGCGTGTTCTGTGGAGGTGTGATTGAACACCATGTCGAACATCAGCCCCAGGCCCCGCTTTTCCGCCTCGGCTATCAGTTCTTCCACGTCCTCCATGGTTCCAAAGGCCGGGTCCACGGACAGGTAGTCCGCGATGTCATAGCCGTTGTCGTTGAGGGGGGATTTGTAGAAGGGGGTCAGCCAGAGGTAATTCACCCCCAGGTCCCGGAGATAGTCCAGCTTCTCAATGACGCCCCGGAGGTCCCCCAGGCCGTCGCCGTTGGAGTCCCGGAAGGACTTGGTGTAAATTTGGTAGACAACTTTGTCTTTGAAATCCATCGTATCTCACTCTCCAATTTCCGCAATGATTCCCTGTCCCGCCTGGAGCTCCTGGCCCGGCTGGAACCGGAGGGCCTGCCCGGCATCGTCGGTAACCACCAGCATGGTGGTAAGAGGATGCCCGGCGGCCTTGATCTTCTCCGGGTCAAAGGCGATGAGCTTCTCTTCCCGCTTCACCCGCTGGCCCTCCTTCACCAGGGCCTTGAAGCCGTCACCGTTCATGTCCACGGTGTCCAGGCCGATGTGGAGCAGGATCTCCGCCCCGTTATCCAGCAGGAGGCCGCAGGCGTGGAAGCTGTCCTCGCTGACCATGGTGATTTTGCCGTCGGCGGGAGCCAGGAGCACGCTGTCCGTGGGCTCCATGGCCACGCCCTCCCCCAGGGTCTTCTGGGAGAACACCTGGTCGGGCACCTCGGTGATGTCCAGCACTTTGCCGGAAACAAAGGCACTCAGCTCCACTTTTCCGGCGGTGACGGCCGTGAGCTCAGACTGTACCTCGGCCTCTACGGAAACGGGGCCCATGTCGGCGGGGGACAGCTTCTTCTTGCCGGCAATGTAGGTCAGGACAAAGGGGACCACGATGGCGATGGCCATACACAGGGCGAAGCTCCCAATATAGGCGGGCTGGATGGACAGGATGCCCGGCAGGCCGCCCACGCCGATGGAGGAGGCCGTGGTGCTGGTGGCCACGCTGACCACCGCCGCGCAGGCGGAGCCGATCATGCCGCAGAGGAAGGGGAATCTGTACTTGAGGTTGACACCGAACATGGCAGGCTCCGTCACGCCCAGGTAGCAGGAGATGCAGGAGGGGACGTTGACCTCCTGGGCGTCGGCGTTCTTCCGCTGGAGGGCAATCATGCCGAGGCCGGCGGAGCCCTGGGCGATGTTAGAAAGGGCGATCATGGGCCAGAGCATGGTGCCGCCGAAGTCCGCCGTCAGCTGCATGTCAATGGCGTTGGACATGTGGTGAAGGCCCGTAATCACCAGGGGCGCGTAGACGAAGCCGAACACGGCGCCGAAGACCACCTTCAAAGAACCGGAGATACCCGCGTACACAACGGCGGAGATCACGGAGCCGATCTTCCAGCCGATGGGACCCAGGACAAAGTGGGCGGCTATGACGGACAAAAGCAGGCTGCAGAACGGGACTACAATCATACTGATCACCGGAGGCGTGATCTTCCGGAAGAACTTTTCCAGGTACACCAGGGTAAACGCCGCCAGGATGGCGGGAATCACCTGGGCCTGATAGCCGATCATGTTCACCTGGAAAAAGCCGAAGTCCCAGCAGGGGATGCTTTCCGCGGAGGCCACGCCGTAGGCGTTCAGCAGCTGGCCGGACACCAGGGTGAGGCCCAGGACGATGCCCAGCATCTGGGTGGTGCCCATCTTCTTGGTGACGGACCAGCAGATGCCCACGGGCAGCATGTAGAACACCGCCTCGCCGATGAGCCAGAGGAAGCTGTCCAGTCCCGACCAGAACTGGCTGAGGTCGCAGAGGGTCTTGGTTCCGTTCTCAAATAAGTACAAACTGTCGATGCAGTTGCGGAAGCCCAGGATCAGGCCGCCGGTAATCAGCGCCGGGATGATGGGGGCGAAGATTTCCGCCAGGGCCGCCATGATCCGCTGGAGGGCGTTCTGGTTCTGCTGGGCGGCCTTTTTCACCTGGTCCTTAGACACGCCCTCCACACCGGCTACCGCCACGAAGTCGTTGTAGAAGTCCGACACGGTGTTGCCGATGATGACCTGGAACTGCCCCGCCTGGGTGAAGGTACCCTTCACCACCTTCATGGCCTCGATGCCCTTCACGTCGGCTTTGGCCGGGTCGTTGAGGACGAAGCGCATTCTTGTGACACAATGCGAAACCGCCGCGATGTTTTCCTTGCCGCCCACCAACGCCAGAAGCTGCGCGCTGTCCTGCTGATACTTTCCCATTCTCTTGAACCTCCCTTTCGGATTACTTGTCTGAACAAGTTTTGATATGGTTATACCATACTTGTTCAAACAAGTCAACAGCTTGTTTGAACAACTTGTAAACTTTGGGAGACTGGCTAAAATCCGGTCTTGCGTTTTAGCGCTTTTGACGGTATACTGTTGTTCAAACAAGGGGGGATGACGCAATGCCAAAAGCGAAGTATGACGAGATCTATCTGGACCTGAAGCGGGCCGTGGAGAGCGGCGCATATCCCTACGGCTCCCTGCTGCCCTCGGAGAACACGCTGATTACCCGGTATGACTGTTCGAGAAACACCATCCGCCGGGCGCTGGCGGGACTGGGGGAGGACGGCTATGTCCAGTCCATCCACGGCAAAGGCGTGCGGGTGATTTACCAGCCCTCGGAGCGGGCGTCCTTTACGGTGGGGGGCATTGAGTCCTTCCACGAAACCGCCCGGCGGAACCAGCTGAACGTGGTGACAAAGGTCGTGCGCTTTGAGGAGGCGGTGGTGGACCAGCGGGCGGCGGAAGAAAGCGGCTTCCCGGCGGGGGAACAGGTCTACAACATCCTGCGGGTCCGGTATCTGGACGGGAAGCCTTTGATTTTGGACTACAACCTCTTTTTAAAGTCCCTGGTTCCCGGCCTGACGGCGGAGATCGCGGAGCGGTCCATCTATGCCTACATTGAAAAAGAGCTAGGTATGCAGATCGTCACCAGCAAGCGGACCATCACGGTGGAGCACGCCTCGGCGGAGGACAAGCGGCTGCTGGTTCTGGGGGATTACAACTGCCTGGCCGTGGTGACGGGGCAGACCTTCAACGCCGACGGGCTGCTGTTTGAATATACCCAGTCCCGGCACCAGCCGGATTATTTCAGCTTCCATGATACCGCAACCAGAAAGAAAAAGGAATTGCTCACATGAAAAACGACATCAAACTGGTGGCCGTGGATATCGACGGCACCTTTGTCCGCTCTGATTATACATACGACATCCCCCGCTTTCAGCGTATTTTGTCCCGCATGAAAGAAGCTGGCTGCCATTTCGTAGTAGCCAGCGGAAACCAGTATTATCAGCTGCGGGACCTGTTTCCGGGCTGTCACGAGGAGCTGGCCTTCGTGGCGGAGAACGGGGCCTTTGTCAAGGACCGGAAGGAGCTTGTCTTTGCCGCGGAGATACCAAAGGAAACCGTGGATTTTGTACTGGACGTATGCAGCGAATACCCGGAGATATGGAACGTCTTGTGCGGGCTGGACAGCGCATACTGCCAGCGCGGCATGGTGAGCCAGGCGTTTTTTGAGCGTACAGGCAACTATTACCACCGTTTGCGGTGGGCGGACGACCTGAAAGCGGTGAAGGACCAAATCCTAAAATTCGCGCCGACGGTCCCGGAGGAAAAGACCGATTTTTATTACGACATGTTCCGGGAACGGCTTCAAGGGAAGCTGGAGCCCACGACCAGCGGGCGGGGCTCCATTGATTTGATTCTCCCCGGCTGCCACAAGGCGTCCGGCCTGAAGCGGCTGGCGGAGCGCTGGGGCATTTCGGCGGAGCAGTGCGCCGCCTTTGGAGATGGGGGAAATGATATCGAGATGCTGCGGTACTGCGGCTACAGCTACGCCATGGAAAACGCCCCGGAAGAGTTAAAACGCGTGGCAAAGGAAGTGTGCCCTTCCAATGAGAATGACGGGGTTCTGGTTACGCTGGAAAAGATATTGATGTGAGGGCTTTCGCCTTTCCCTGTGAGAAGTTCTTCCATTATAAAGGAGAGGGGCTGTTCATCCGAACAGCCCCTTCATTCTGCGTCAGATTTCCCTCATTCGATACCCAAGGACTGGACCCATGCCGCCAGTCCGGCCCGGTCGGCGCTTCCAAAACGTTTGCCGGGTTTCCACTTCGTTTCCCTGGAGCAGCTGGGGCGCAGGGCGTCCTCCGTCCTGCCCATGCCGCTGCCGCCGGAGGTGGCGAAGGGAATTACCGTCTTGCCGGAAAAATCATAGCCCTCCAAAAACGTGTTGATGATGGTCGGAGCCACATACCACCAGATCGGGAACCCAACAAACACGACGTCGTACTGCTCCATGTCCTCCACGTGATTGCCAATTTCCGGACGGAAAGCCGGATCGTTCATTTCAATCGTACTCCGGCTCTTTTTGTCCGTCCAGTCCAGGTCCGCCTGGGTGTAGGGAACGGCGGGCTTGATCTCATGGAGGTCCGCTCCGGCCATTTCTGCCAGAGTCTTTGCCAGCCTCGCCGTCACGCCGCTGGCGGAGAAATACGCGACCAGAATCTTTGCGATGGTAATATCCTCCTGTTCATGCTTGGTGTGTTTTCACTGATGAGCAGTCTATCACAAAACCGGGCGGCGCACAAGATAGAGCTCTTGACATCCACTTATGGATTCCTTCTGCTGGCGTGCGACAGCAAAATAGTTATTGATAATCATTCAGCGCGAACAACTCGATGCCTTCGTCCTTCCCCAGATTCCGGCTGTACTGCCGCTGGGTCGAGTTGTTCCAGTGCTCGTGAACGCCCAGATTTTTGACCGCATGCCCCCGGCTGTCAGTGTAGACGGTTCCAGAGGGAGCGGCGGACACCAGCCCCGCCTCGTGGAGATAGTTCTCCACCGTGGGATTGTTCCGCAGGGAACTGTTGCGGCTAGTGACGGCCGATTCGTTCATCAGAAAGTCCGCCCCCACGCTGTCAATGGCCACCGGGTCCTGGGAGGCAAACACGCTGGAGGTATAGTCCCCGTTGAAGGGAGCCTGCTGCCACCGGGCGTTCTCCCCGGTGATGGATGCCCCCTCTGAGGGGGCGCAGATCAGCGCGTCCAGCATATAGAGGACGGTTTTGCCGCCCAGGTCCGCGTTGGCCATCAGGTCCACCAGAGGACTGTAAATGCCCATCTCGTTCCGGGTCAGCCATTGGTGGAGGTTGGCCCCCTCCGGGGGACGCATCCGGTTCCCATTGATGAAGGAGCCGAAGTGATTTTTCCCGCAGAGGGTAATTCCGTAGCTGTGCCCCTTCAGATTGGCCAGGTTGATGACATATTTCGCCTCCGTGACGCAGGTGGGCAGATAGTTCACCTTGCCGCTGAACGGGTGGGACCAGAGGATTGGGGTGTTTTCATCCGCCGCGCCGTTGTTCCGTCCCACGAAATTCACGCCCCGGAGATTGCCGCCGGTACACAGCTCCACCATATAGTCGGGGAACAACCGGGACACGTCGTAGACCGTGATATCGGACGGGGCCGCTCCCGCGTCCTTCACCAGAGAGGTCAGAAGGGCCTTCAGCAAAACGGGGTTGGTGTAGCTCATCCGCGTCCGGCCTGACGAGTCATCGTCATTGACTCCGGAGCCGTTGATATTGGCCTTGATGGCGATTTTTTCCCCGGCGGCATATCCACTGCCGCCGTTGTGCGCCTGGAACAGCGCGGCCCAGCCCTCCCTGGCGCCGTCCTTGCCGCCCAGGGAAGCGATGCTGCCATCTACCATGCGCTGGATGACCGCTTCATCAAAGTTGTCCGGCTGCCACCAATAGCCCTCGCCGTCCCAATCCACGGAATCCGGGTCATGGGCCCAAACGACCCGCCCCGGCATCGCGCCGATTCCCGTGCCATAGGGCTCGTGCTGGGGATATACGCCGTCATAAATCATAGATGCCTCCGGTTTGGTTTGTGCTTGTGTGCAGGCCGGGGCCGTGAAGAGGACCATCGCGGCCAGAAACGAGCTGATAATCTGTCTCATGTCAGTTCAAATATTCCCGGAAGAAGGTTTCCAGCTTGTCAAACGGAATCATATCCATCCGGTCGTATAAATCGGTGTGGACCGCACCGGGGATGATGAGCAGCTCCTTATTGTCCCCGGTCAGCTTGGCGAACGCGTCCCTGCTGAAATAGCAGGAGTGGGCCTTCTCGCCGTGCATCACCAGAACGGCGCCGCGGATTTCATTGGCATACTGCAAAATGGGCTGATTGAGGAAAGACATACAGCCTGTTACATTCCAGCCGCCGTTGGAGTTAAGGGAACGGGGATGATAGCCCCGGCTGGTCTTGTAATAGTCGTAGTAGTCCTTAACAAAGAAAGGCGCGTCCTCCGGCAGCGGGTCCGCAACGCCGCCGCCCAAGGCATATTCCCCGCTCTTGTAGTCAAGGGTCCGCTGGGCGTTCATGGCCCGGCGTTTTTCATAACGGCCCTCCTCGCTGTCCTCGGCGTCGAAGTAGCCCTTGGCATTGACCCGGGTCATATCGTACATGGTGGAGGTCACTGTGGCCTTGATCTGGGTGTCGATGGCCGCCGCGTTCAGGGCCATGCCGCCCCAGCCGCAGATTCCGATAATCCCGATCTTTTCCGGGTCCACATTCTCCTGCACGGACAGGAAATCCACCGCCGCCTGGAAATCCTCGGTGTTGATGTCCGGGGAGGCCATGTACCGGGGCTGTCCGCCGCTCTCGCCGGTAAAGGACGGGTCGAAGGCGATCGTCAGGAAGCCCCGCTCCGCCATTTCCTGGGCGTACAGCCCGGCGGCCTGCTCCTTCACCGCCCCGAAGGGACCGCATACGGCGAGGGCGGGCAGCTTCCCGGTATGGCCCTTGGGGGTATAGAGGTCAGCGGCCAGGGTGATGCCGTAGCGGTTGTGGAAGGTCACTTTGCGGTGGTTCGTTTTCGAGCTTTGCGGGAAGGTCTTATCCCAGCCTTCCGTCAAGGTCAGTTTTTCGTCCATGGCAGTTTCCTCCTGCGATCATCATGATTTGGTTTGCTTCTCTATTTTGTAGATCAGGTAATCCAGACAGTCGATCCCCTTTTCATCCGCGTGAAGGGCGTCCAGCAGCGTCCGCCGGTGGCGGGCAAGAATCTCCTTCAGCTCGGCGGTCCGCCGCTTCTGGTCCAGGGTCATACAGCACCGCACCATCTCCCGGTCACAGCCCGCGTCAATCAGGTTCTGCCGCAGGAACCCCTTGTGGTCTGATGCTTCCGGCACACGCTCACCTCCTATGGCAAGAGTATACTGCCCCGCAGCTGAAATGGCAAATACCCGTTTTCTATACCTGGATATTCTTGTAACGAATGACAAGGTCTGATATACTGGAGGCGGAGGTGTCATGATGGAACTGCGCGTTTTACGTTATTTTTTAGAAGTTGCCCGGGAGGGAAACATTACCCATGCGGCCCAGCGGCTCCGTATCTCCCAGCCCACCCTGTCCAAGCAGCTCAAGGAGCTGGAGGGGGAACTGGGGAAAAAGCTGTTTGTCCGGGGAAACTACAACGTCCGTCTTACCGACGAGGGGATGCTTTTGCGGAAACGCGCGGAGGACATCCTGGACATGGTGGGGAAGACAGAGGAGGAATTCCGGGCGCTGGGAGAAATCAGCGGAGGGGATATCCGCATCGGCTGCGCGGAGTCGGACGGGATGAAGCACCTGGCCCGCCGGTTCAAGGCCATCCGGGCCCAATATCCCGGCATTCGGTTCCACCTGTACAGCGGCGACACCGAGGACCTGGCGGAGCGGCTGGACCGGGGCCAACTGGACTTTGTGGTCATTGCCCAGGAGGTGGATTTATCAAAATACAATTATTTGAAGCTGCCGGCCGTGGACCGCTGGGGGGTCGTCATGAAAAGAGACAGCCCCCTGGCCAAGCAGGAGGCTGTCCGAATGGAGGATTTACTGAACCTGCCCATCATCACCTCCCGGCAGGGCTACCGGGAGGATTTTCCAAAATGGTTTGCGGAAAAAGCGGATCGCCTGAATATCGTGGCCACCTTCAATCTGGCCTATAACGCCGGCATCCTGGTCAAGGAGGGGATGGGTTATGTGCTTACCTTTGACAAGCTGATTTCCACCGGGCCGGACAGCGGTTTATGCTTCCGGCCTATGGTCCCGGTTTTGGAAACCAGTCTGTATTTAATCTGGAAAAAGTATCAGGTGTTCGCCCCGGCGGCCGAGCTGGTGCTGGGTGACCTGAAAGAACAATTCCGTTCCACGGAGAGAGGCGGATGATCTCCTTTCCGGTGTAGAAACACCCGTTAAACCTTGTTATGCGGTGACCGTAGCGCGGAGCAAAGAGAAACGCGGCAGATGATTCCTGCACTTCTCTTTGCCCTGCGCCGCTATTATTTGCGGCGTGTCGACCGACCTGCCGCCCACCCCCCTCTTCCGGAGGGCTTAAACGCTCTTTGGAGATCGTAGATGATGGCGTCATCTTTCGCGGAGTATACGCCGGCGATGTTCCAGGTATCGCGTTCTGTCCATCCTGCCGCCTCCCGAATCTGCCGCGCCATGGACCTGGAGTTGATCTTGATGCGGTTGGATTTGAAGGCCTCCGGGCGGAAGAAGGGAGTGGATTGAGGGCCCAATGCCGAGGCGGCCTGAACCGCAAGCTGCCTGGTTTCCGCGTTGAACAGGACCCGGATGAAGGCTGTTCGATGGAGCACACCGGCGGTTTTGACATTGAGGCTCAGGCCATTGCGCCCCACGGTCATGACAGACTGCTCTTTGCTCACGGCTGCCAGTTCCTTCATACTATCCGCATGATCCGCTCCCATAGGAGCAGATGCCTTTTGCCGATTGCTAGGTCCTCATGACAGTGATCGAACAGCCGACGCCGATCATTGACAAAAGCATCTTGTACGTGGACAGGGTTTCGTGAATTGTGATCTTGTGAAAAGGGGGGGAATGCGGCGGCTGAAAAAGGGCACAGGCGTTTAAATAGCCGCTTGTCTGCAAAAGGGGGGGAGTTCAACCACCTCCCGTCGTGCTGAAACCCTGAAAATATCCATTTCGCGGGATTTTGAAATCCCAAAAAACAAAAAGGTGAAATAAACTGAATATTTTCTCTTGGTAAAAAGAAACTAAGACCTTTAGAGCCTATTTGCTATGACATGCTGTCTATCATCGGATGTGCAAAGGTCCCTCCAGATTTGCCTTGTTTAGAAAACATGCCAATCGCTTTTATTTTGTCGATCCACATCTTTGGCATCAGTGTAAATGAAGCCGTTTTTTTTCTCTAGTAGTTCCATATAACCGACCTCACTATAGTCAAGATCATTTTCTTTCTCCCATAAGTTCAAAAATGTCAAAGTGTTACCACTACGCAACCAACTCTGAATCACATATTTCGGTGAATCCTCACTATGAGCTTGGGCGATTTGGGTGAGAGAGATATAACTTTCATCTCGATCTTTGCTCCGTGGAGCAGACGCTTTCCTACGTGCAGCACTCTCCATCACTTCACTTTTGCTCCGACCATAGCCGGTAAGAGTGGAAATTGAATATCTAGTAAGGTCGTTCTTCTCTGCAATTCTCAATATAATTCTATCCCGTTCTTCACAGGTGATAACGCCTTCCGCTACAAGGGCCTCCAGCAGATTGCCTATTCCAACTAAGTCCACCGGTTGAAGTTTCTTTTCCTCGTCCACTCGCCTCACCTCTTGAAGCTATTGTAGCATAACTTGTAGAAATAGGAAAGAAAATTTACAACTGAACTATGACGGACGAGACATAACGTGTGTCCTTCCTGGGCGCACCTTCTTTATCATAGTCTACATTGCAGCGAGCAGACTTCTCAAACTGTGCGTCCAGGAACTTATCTAATCCAATGATAGCGATGTACTTGTCATTGGACAACAAGTGATCCACCGCCGCCCGAGTCCATTTTGCTTTTCCGGTTGGAGAGGGGACTTGTTTTACCTGGAGCATGTCTACTATCTTTCCCAAACTGGCTCCAGCTATATAGTAATCAAAAATCATGCGAACAATATCCGCCTCATTTCTGTTGATTTGCAGCATTCCACCACTGACAAAAGTAAAACCATATGGTATTCTCATGTTTGATTCCTCCTCTAAAATAAAATTTCCTATGCTTCACCTCACCTAATCGGTAAAACATAGGAATAAAGAATATTTCACTTTCATTTGCACTGTCATTTCATATAATTTGCAAAGTCGGCTTATATAATCTCTGGTCAAAAACAACAAAACCCATGTATAACTTAGGTTATACATGAGTTTTGTCTAATATGGCAGCGGGTGAAGGATTCGAACCCTCACATACAGAGTCAGAGTCTGCTGTGCTACCTTTACACAAACCCGCTGTATCCCTGTGGAACAGCTACCATTATACTAAAAAACTCCGCCTTGTCAAGGGGTTTTCAAATTTTTTCCCAAATTTCTTTTTTGGGGAAAAATCCCGCCGTCCCCCTTCCGTCCGGCGGCGGAGCTGTGCTATAATACCATCGTCGAATCCAAAAATATCCCCTTGGCGATGCCAGGCATTCCAGAGAAAGGAGCTCCGCCCATGATCAAACTCGAGGGCGTCCGCCTTCCCCCTGGCGGCGGGGAGGAGGACCTCCGCGCCCAGGCCGCCAGGCTGCTGCGCCTCCGCCCGGCGGACCTCCGGGACCTTCAGGTTCTCCGCCGCAGCGTGGACGCACGGGAGGACGTGGCCCTGACCTACACCTTGGCGGTTTCGGTGGAGAGCGAGGCCGCCGTCCTCCGCCGCTGCCGGAGCCGGAAGGCCGCCCGCTGGGAGCCGGGACCGGCCTACCGTCTGCCGGAGCCGCTGCCGCCGCCGGAGGACCCGCCGGTGGTGGTGGGCGCGGGGCCCGCGGGGCTCTTCGCCGCCCTGGTGCTGGCGGAGGCGGGCCAGCGGCCCGTCCTCCTGGAGCGGGGCCGCCCCGTGGAGACCCGCCGGGCCGACGTGGAGCGCTTCTGGGCCTCCGGGGACCTGGACACGGAGT
>CAJUOD010000003.1 GCA_910587875.1 uncultured Oscillibacter sp.
ACGGTGGAAGAGAGAAAACGGGGGCGCGCAGGAGCGTGCCTCCGTTTTTTACGCATGTCTCCAGCCCGCGGCGTGGTGCGGGCGGGGGGTTTGGCAGTTGATGTAAGGCCCGTCCTCCCGTCCTCGCTGCCGCTAACCTGGCGCTTGCTTCAGAACTGCGGCTACCGGCTTCTCTTTCGGTGCGTGCCATGGCGGCGACGCTTCGCTGGCCGCTATTTCTTTGGTGCCGTCGACCTGCGCCAGGGCAGCGGCAGCGGAAAGAGGAGCAAGTCGATTCGACAAGCACCAAACCCCCGCTAAGGCCACGCCGCGGGCAGAAAACATTCGTAAAAAATCGGAAGCACCCCAGCCGCGTCCCCCGTCTCTCGTCCCCCCGCAGAGGCGATACTTCCTTTTCTCTTTTGGACCGTGCACGGCCCGTTTTCTCTTTTCCTTCTGGAAGGAAAAGAGAAAATGGGGGGTGCAATGAACCAGCCATCGCTGGTATCCAGTCCGCCCCGCGCGTCAGCGCCGGAAAAACCCTCCCCCAACGGGAGGAAAAGAATTTTCCGAATAGCTCTTGACCTTCCGGGGAAAATCCTTTAAAATAGTAGTCCGTGTACGGCCTTGGCCGTGCCATTACCACAGACGGAAAGGCGAGACGACGTTATGAAGCATCCCTACAAGACGCGGGAGGGCGGCGCGACGGTGACGGTTTTCGTCCCCTATGACTGCAAAAACCACTGCCCCTTCTGCATCAATAAAGGCGAGTACGCGGACCTGACCGGCTTCTCCGCCGAGAAAATCCGCGCCAGCATCCGCCGGATGGACGCCATCACGCCCTACTGCGACTTTGTGTTCACCGGCGGCGAGCCCTTTGCCGACCTCCAGGTCCTCCAGTCCATGCTGGACGAGATCCCCACCACCCACAAGGTCTATATCAACACCACCCTCCCCGTCTCCGAGTTCCAGACGGAGGAGGATATCCTGGCGTTCACGGAGAGAAACAAGCACAAAATCACCTGCATCAACGTCTCCCGGCACATGCAGAAATACGTGGTGGAGTCCAACGACGGGCTTCTGGCCCGGCTGCCCGTGCCCTTCCGGGTGAACTGCGTGCTGTACAAGGACTACCCCGCCCAGGACCTGGTCCCCTACCTGGACCGCTTCAAGAAGGTCCCCGGGGCCTCCATCCAATTCCGGTTCGACTACACCGCCACCACGCCGGAGAACCTCTATGAGGAGGAGGGGGACAAGATCCTCCAGGACCTGAAGAAGATCGCCCGGTATACCGGCCTGGACGGCTGCCGCATGCGCTGCGGCTTCCATTTCGACTACAAGGGCATGGAGCTGACCTACCACAAGACCCTGCCTTACTCCACCATCGTGGAGACGGACCCGGCGGACGGGGTGACCTACGACATCCTGTACGACATCCTCATCAAGCAGAACGGGGACATCCACGGGGACTGGGACGGCACGCCCCTGGACGTGGAGGCCTATGAGAAGGTGGTCTTCGAGCCCTACGACTTGAAGTGGCTGGCGAGGATTGCGTGAGATGAAATCAGGAAAGCGGACGGCTGGGCCGTCCGCTTTTTTGTTTCCCGCTGCAATATTAATGCCGTGCCCCCGGAGGACAAAAGCGGCTGGCCCTGCTTGCGCTTTTTGGCGGATTTTGTTATAATCTGTCCGCTGCCCCTCCCCATACTGGCAACAGGAAGGGGGTGAGGATATGGAACTGCTTATTACATTCTTAGTGTCGGTCGCAGCGGGTATAGCTGCCTACTATATCTGCAAGTGGCTTGACCGACACAGCCACAACAAGGAGCAGTAAGCCCGCCCCAGCAGGGTTTGACCCCCGGAGAGTGCCTATCTCTCCGGGGGTCCGCCTTTTGTGAGGATATGGAACCTCATCACATTCTTAGCTATGCTTATTATAGCACAGCCGCCTTATTCTATGCAAGAGGGAAAAATGTTATTTTGGTCCGCCCTGCCCTCTCGTCCCCCCTTTTTCTTCCAATCTTTCCAAAACCCCTTGACGGGAGGCGGCGGGTGGGCTATTCTTATTTTATACAAATACCACATCCGGATCATCGCGCAACGCGGAGGAGGGCTTCCCTTGAAAAAGATCATCTCGACATTCCTGGCGGCGCTGCTGTGCCTGAGCCTGAGCGCGCCCGCGGCCATGGCCTACTACGGCCCCTTTGACGGGCGGACTGCCGTTTCCTCGAACCTGTGGACCGGCATGGCCCTGGGCCTGAACAACTTCCGGCGGACCCGGGACTACTACCCCGGGGCCTTCCCCGACGTGCCCTCCGGAGCCTGGTACGAGGAGGGCGTGCGGACCCTCTACGAGCGGGGCCTGGCGGCGGGCGGACAGCGCTTTGACCCCAAGGGCCAGGTGACCCTGGGCGAGGTGGTGTCCATGGCGGTGCTGATCCACCGGACCTATAACGGCTGGTCCATGCCGGAGGGCATGAGCGGGCTCCAGTACGCCCTGAACACCGGCATCGTCACCGCCGACCAATACGACGACTACACGGCTCCCGCCACCCGGCGGAGCTTCGCGGCCATCATGGCCAACGCCCTGCCCACGGAGGCGCTGCGGGGCATCAACATCGTCATGGACGGGGCCATCCCCGACGTGCCCATGACCGACCCCGGCGCCAAGGGCATCTACCGCCTCTACCGGGCGGGCGTCCTGGTGGGCGGGGACGTCTGGGGCACCTTCTACCCCAACGGCCTGATCACCCGGGGCGCGGCGGCGGTCATCACCGCCCGGATGGTGGACCCGACCCTGCGCCGGGGCACCACGCTGACGGATCAGGGATCCTACCGGGTCTATCTGGACCGGACCTCCATGCTGCTGGTCCCCGGACAGGTGGACCGGCTCACCGCCGTGGTCTATCCCGTCAACAACATGATGGAACAGAGGGTCACCTGGTCTTCCTCCGAGCCCCGGACCGCCGTGGTGGACCAGTACGGGACCGTCACCGCCATCCAGCCGGGCACGGCCATCATCATCGCCTCCACGCCCTCGGGCACCATGGCCACCTGCTCCCTGCGGGTGGTGGACTGGCGGTGAAAATTTGAGCGCCGGGCGAAACCTTCTCCCTCCCTTTGCCGTCTATATGGGCAGAGGATGAAAAGGAGGACTGCCCTATGAAAACGCTGAGACGCGTGGTTACCCTGCTCCTGGCCCTGCTGTGCCTCGCCGGATGCGGCGGGAACGGGACCCGGAGCCTGACCAAGCAGGTGAATCTCGCCGGGGCGGCGGGCATGGAGGAGGGGGACGCCTCCGCCCTGGCGGGATTTTCCGTAGAACTTCTGAAAGAGATCTGGAAGGGCGGGAACGCCCTGGTGTCCCCCTTGTCGGTCCTCTCCGCCCTGGGGATGACCGCCAATGGGGCCCGGGGCGAGACGCTGGAACAGATGGAGGCCGTGCTGGGCCTCCCCGCGGAGCGGCTGAACGCCGCCCTTGCCGCCTGGACGGCGGCCCTGCCCAAGGAAAAGGACTGCCGGGTGGACCTGGCGAACTCCATTTGGATCCGGGACGACGGGAGCTTCGAGGCCGACGAGGATTTTCTGGAGACCGCCGCGAAGTGGTATCAGGCGGAGGCCTTCGCCTCCCCGTTCGACGCCGCCGCCGTCCGGGACATCAACGGCTGGGTGGACAAGCGCACCCACGGGATGATCCCCGAAATCCTGAGCGAGCTCCAGGATTCCACCATGATGGTCCTGATCAACGCCCTGGCTCTGGAGGCGGAGTGGGAGGAAATCTATGAGGATATCCAGGTCTGGGAGGACCGGATTTTCACCACAGAGGACGGCGCGGAGCAGCCCGTGACGCTGATGTACTCCTCCGAGGGGCGCTACCTGAAAGACGAGGGAGCCCAGGGCTTCCTGAAATTCTACAAGGGCGGGCGCTGGACCTTCGCCGCCCTGCTGCCCGACGAGGGCGTGAGGCTGGAGGACTATCTGGACTCCCTCACCGGGGAGCGGCTTTACGCCCTGCTCTCGGAGGCGGAGGCGCGGAAGGTCTACGCCGCCATCCCCAAGTTCAAGAGCGCGTACGGAGCAGAGCTGAACGACGCTTTGAAAGCCCTGGGCATGACCGACGCCTTCGACATGGTCCGGGCGGACCTGTCCGGCCTGGGGAACTCTCCCCTGGGGCCGCTGTTCATCAGCCGGGTGCTCCATAAGACCTATATCTCCGTGGACGAGAAGGGCACCCAGGCCGGGGCCGCCACGGCGGTGGTAGCGGAGGCCGGGGCCGACGGGCCGGGACCCGACACCACGCCGGTGGTGCATCTGGACCGGCCGTTCCTCTATATGCTGGTGGACACGGAGACGAACCTGCCCGCCTTTATCGGCGTGGTGACAACGATGGAATAACGAAAGCGGACGGCTCAGCCGTCCGCTTTTTTCGATTCCGGGCCCGCCGCCTCCCCGCTCCCGGCGGAGGCTCACAAGCTCCGGCACCGTTCATTCGTTCAGCTTTACAACCACCGAACCCTCTATGACCTGAACGCTGCCCGCCTCCGGATACAGGGGCATGCCCTGGACTTGTTCCGTGGCGGCGAAATTCCGGGCCGTCTCGCTGTCCCCGGTGAAAACCGGGTCCGTGAAGCCCAGGTAGAAGCGCAGGAAATTCCGGTAGGTAAAATAGGTGCGCAGATTGCCCATGTCAAAAATACCCACCAGCCAGGCGGTGTCTGCCTCCGGCGTGGGCCGCAGCGCGTCCTCTCGGATATTACTGCCCACCAGCACAACGTCCATCCCCTGCCGGTAGCCCTCGCAGGACTCGATCCGCTCCAGCAGGCGGTTGGAGTAGGCGGCGCACTGGCGCATCCCCAGGTCCGCCTTCATGTAGGCGTTGTTGGCGGTGACGGCGTAGGAATAGCTGGTCAGGGCCATGGTCAGAAGCACCACCCAGCTCACAGCCGCGTGGAGCGTCCGGTCCCTCTGGAATTCAGGCAGGGCATACTCCATCAGGGCGATGGGGGCGATGAGGATATACACCAGCCCATAGAGCATGTGGATGTGAATATAGCCGTTTGGAACCATGACGTAGATCAGGGCTCCCGCCAGAGGGTACACCGCCGCCAGCGCCGCGGCCAGCGCCGTCCGGGCCGGCCCCAGCCGGCGGCGCAGGAGCAGCATGGCGCCAATGGCAAGGCAGCCCAGCCCCGTGAGCAGGAAGGCGTATTTCAGGAAATCAAACTGGCAGTTCCAGTCGTTTTTCAGGAAGAAATCGACATGCTTGCGGTAGCTGGACGCAATCAGCCGGGGCAGGTCCGCCAGGGAAATCTTCCCCATGTCGGAGATGCCTTCGTAATCCGTGAGGGGGAGCCCGGTACGGAAGGTCGTCAGGCGCACGGAGAGCATATAGGCCGCCAGAGCGGCCAGCAGCGTGGCCAGCAGCCGCAGACCCTTCAAAAAGAGCTCTCGGAAGGAGCGCTCCCCGTCCAGGGTCTCCAGCAGCAGCGCTCCCACCATCAGCACCGCCGCCACCGGAAGATAGCTCTGGTAAATGCTCAGGGATAGCGTGATGAGGACTACGGCCAGAACACTGCCCCGCCAGCCCCATTTTACCGCCGCGTATGCGCCGGAGACCGCCATCAGCAGACTGAGGAAATAGGCGTCCGCAGAGAACATATAGCCGAAGGTGGCAGTCACTGTGGGGAAGGAGACTACCAGCGCCGCCGTGAGGATACAGCCCGCCGGGCGTCGGATGCGCAGCAGGGAAACGGTCACGCAGGCCACTCCCGCCAGACACAGGACGCTGAGCACGCCGATCAGCCAGGGAACGCTGACATTTCCATCCAGGCGCAAAACCGGCGGGAGCAGCCAGCGGCCGGAGGCCGTGCCGTAATCCGCGTAAAACATCTGGTTCAGATCGTCGTGGTTGGTGAATTTGTTGGCGAACATGTACAGGTGCACCAGAAGGCCCAGCACAAAGGCGGAGGAAAACGTCAGCCGGATATAGCCCGGAACACACCTCCAGAGTCCGGTCAGGCACTCGTTGGGCTCCCTTAGCGCTAGCGTTCTTTTCTTCATAGCTTGTCCGTCTTCTCCTTTCCGCAGACCTGCCGTACCAGATAGCGGGGCCGGGCCTTGATCTCCGTGAAAATCTCAGCGATATAATAGCCGATGATGCCCAGGCTGATCATCAAAATACTTCCGATGAGCAGCAATACCATGATGACCGTGGTGAACCCGTCCGCCGCGCTGCCCAGAGCCCACCGCACCAGGGTCTGGATGCCCAGCACAATGGAGAAGATCAGGGTCAGCACGCCGAACACGGTCACCGCCTGCATGGGGGCGGAGGAGTAGGCGGCGATATTGGAAAAGGCGTAGCGGAACAAAGAGGCCGTGGACCAGTGGGAGGTCCCCTCCGTCCGTTCGGCCACGCGAAACTCCACATTCGTGGAGCGGAAGCCCACCCAGCCCACCAGGGCCCGGAAAAAGGTCCGGTGCTCCTCCAGGCCCAGCAGGGCGTCCACCACCCGGCGGTCCATGAGCTTGAAGTCAGAGGCCCGGGCCATGTCGATCCGGGCGGCCCTGCTCATGATCTTATAGAATGTGTTGGCCGCGAAGGTGTGGAGCCCGCTCTCCCGGCCCCGGTCAGCCTTCACGCCGTTGACCACCTCCCAGCCCTGCTGCCAGAGGGCATACATCTCCGGCAGAATCTCCGGCGGGTGCTGGAGGTCGCAGTCGATGACCGCGCAGCAGTCCCCTGCGGCGGCTGCCATTCCGGCGAAGATCGCCGCCTCCTTCCCGAAATTCCGGGAAAAGCTGAGTCCCTGCACATACGACGCCTTTTCAGAGGCCCTGTTGATTTCCTCCCAGGTTTTGTCAGAGGAGCCGTCGTCCACAAAAATCAGCTCACAGGGGATGCCCGCGCCCCCCCAGGACGCTTCCCAGGCGGTCCGCCGCCAGAGCGATGAGCTTTTCCTCATTATAAGCAGGAATCACCACGGAAAGCATGGCCTATGCCCCCTTCTTTCGTTTGAATACCAGCAGGCCGGTCCAGTAATTGACGACGACCACCACCACCGCCGCCAGCAGCTTGGCGGCCAGCTCGTTGACGGACAGCAGATCGACCATCAGCAAAAGCAGCGCCGTCTCCAGGCCCAGGGAAAACAGCCTGGACAGGACAAACTCGCCGGCCTCTCTCCAGCCCCGGCGGCCGGTGGAGCGGTACACCCACCTGCCGCTGGCGAGATAGGAGAAGGCCACCGCCGCCGTCCAAGCAATTCCGTTGCCGGCGATATAGTAAAGGCCGGCGATCGCGGTCAGCAGGACATAGACCGCGTAGTTGACAAGCGTCGTCATACCGCCCACAACGAGATAGGCCAGCTGCTCCGCATGCGCGGTCAGAAAAGCGTGGATTCTTTTAGTCATGGGCGTCCTCCGGCGCTGCAGAAACCTCTATTATCTTGACTCCCGCTGACACGGGTTATATGGTAACCGTGCCGGATCTCCAGATCAACACGGAAGGGACCGACATTGCCGACGCGATTGAAATGGCGGAGGACGCCATTGGCCTATGGGGAATCGCCGCCCAGGACATGGGGAAGGAAATTCCTGCCCCAACCGCAGAATCGGTCCGATGCAGGGAAGGCGAGATTGCCGCCTTTGCCGTTGTGGATTTCGAGGCTTATCGCTGGGCAAATGATCTGCGGACGATACGAAAAAACGTTACGCTGCCAAGCTATTTGAACGATATGGCTGAAAGAGCAGGGCTTAACTTTTCGCGTGTCTTACAGGATGCTTTGAAGGAAAAACTCCAAGTGCATGGAAGCCCTTGATGAACACTTGCCTCCGGAGGCGCGAAGAACTGAACAGAAGAGAACGCCCGGAATCAAGAGATTCCGGGCGCTTGTTCTGTTCTCAGAACGGTTGTCACAGGGCCCTGTCCAGCGTCTCCGTATACGCGGCGGGCGGGTAGGCCCCCACCTTCCGGTCGAACTCCCGGCCCTGCTTCAGAAACACCACCGTGGGGATGTTCATGACCCCGAAGCGCCGGGCCAGGTCCGGCTCCTCGTCCACGTTGACCTTGGCAACCAGGGCCTTGCCCTCGTACTGGGCCGCCAGGCTCTCCATGACGGGGCCCAGCATCTGGCAGGGTCCGCACCAGGGGGCCCAGAAGTCCACCATAGCCAGGGGGGCCTGGCCCGCCAGCGCGTCAAATTCCGCCGTCTTCAAATGCTGCAATGCCATCTCTCATATCTCCTTTGTTTTGAATTACCTTATTTCAGCGCTGCCGCGAAAGCGGCCGCTCTTTGGCCCGCGATCAGGCCCTCGCCCACGGCCTTGGAGACCTGGAGGGGCCCGCCGGTGCAGTCCCCGGCGGCGAAGACGCCGGGGAGATTCGTCCGCGTCTCCCGGTCCACGGTGACAAAGCCCCCCTCCGACGCCAGGCCCGGGAACAGGTCCCCCGGGGCCATGGCGGGCCGCAGGAGGAACACGCCCTCCACCGCCTCCGTCACGCCGCCGCAGTCCACGGCCTCCACCTTGTCCGCACCCCGGATCACGCAGTCCCGGGGCCTGTCGAAATAGACCACCTCACAGCCAATGCCCTCCAGAAACTCGGCCTCCTTTTTTGCCGAAGGGGTCCAGCCCAGGACTGCCACCCGCTTGCCCCGGTAGAGCATGCCGTCGCAGGTGGCGCAGTAGCTGACGCCCCGGCCCAGCAGCTCCGCCTCCCCGGGGAGCTTCTTCCCCCGGACGACGCCCGCCGCCAGCACAACGGCCTTTCCCTGGACCATGGCGTTTTCCACGCCGACATACCAGTCCTCCCCGGAGCGCAGGGCGCTGAGTGCCCGGCCCTCCAGGAACTCGGCCCCGGCGTCCTCCGCGTGGCGGCGGAAGGCCGTCAGCAGCTCCGCCCCGGTGACCCGGGGGAGGCCCAGGTAGTTGTCCACCTCCTTGGCCTTCCACAGGGGATTTTCCTCCAGGGGGTTGGAGACCACCAGGACGGTCCTCCCCCGGGCCCGGACGTTCTGGGCCGCCGACAGCCCCGCCGGGCCGCCGCCGATGACAAGCACGTCGTACGCCATGGCACCGCCTCCTTTTCCCTAGTTTATACCGTCTATGGTATCACGTTCCTGGTAAATTTTACAGCGGCATTTGCAACAAAATTCCATCTCGCCAGCAGGGAAAAAAGTTCCCGGCCCTCGGTTGCTTTTGGGCCGGGAATTTGGTACACTAGGGGGGAGCCGGACGGACGCGGGTCCGGGGCCGGCTCCCTATATTCAAAAAAGCGGCGGCGCCAAACGCAAGGGGCGGACGCTGCGCGGAGTTGAGGGCGCCCCGCTTGAGCCATCCTATGCGCCGCCGGGGCCTCCCGACACCGGGCCTGGACGCCCTGTCCCGGTCCTTCCGCCGCCGTACCGACAGAAAAGAGGGGCTTTTCATGATTAAAATCGCGCCGTCCATCCTCTCCGCCGATTTCGCAAATCTGGAGCGGGACATCCAACGCATCGCCGCCGCCGACTACGTCCACGTGGACGTGATGGACGGCGTGTTCGTCCCCAACATCTCCATCGGCATCCCGGTGGTGAAGTCCATCCGGCCCACCACCAAACTGCCCCTGGACGTGCACCTGATGATCGTCCAGCCCGTGCGCTACGTGGAGCAGTTCTGCGACGCCGGGGCGGACCTGGTGACGGTCCACGTGGAGGCGGACACGGAGGAGAATATCCACGCCGCCATCGACAAGATCCATGCCAAGGGGAAAAAGGCGGGCATCGTGCTGAAGCCCAAGACTCCGGCGGAGGCGGCGCTTCCCTTCCTGGAGAAGGTGGAGCTGATCCTGGTCATGACCGTGGAGCCCGGCTTCGGCGGGCAGAAGTTTATGGCGGACATGATGCCGAAGGTGTCCGCGCTGCGGAAGCTCATTGATGAGAAAAACCCCAGCTGTGAGCTGGAGGTGGACGGGGGCGTGGCCCCCGATACCTGCCGGACCTGCATTGAGGCCGGGGCCAATGTGCTGGTGGCGGGGAGCGCCGTTTATAAGGCGGACGATATCCCGGCGAGGATTGCGGAGCTGAGGGGGGCCGTCTGAAGAGACGGGGGCTTTTTCCGGCGCTGGCGCGCGGGGGGGCTTGGAGCTCAGCGATGGCTGGGCAATGCACCCCCCATTCTCTCTTTTGCGAAAAGAGAGAATGCGCCGTGCACGGTGGAAGAGAGAAAACGGGGGGCGCGGCTACGGTACGGACTGCTTGATACGCATGTCCCTACCCGCGGCGTGATGCAAGCGGGAGTTTTGGCAGTTGATGCAAGGACTGCCCGGCCCTCCTCGCTGCCGCTAACCTGGCGTTGGGGGCGGGCTCTGCCCCCTCCCCTTTTACAGGCGGCCCAGGTCTACCCCTATGGAGAGGCCGGAGCAGAAAACTGCCATTTCTTCCAGCTCCCCGGCATCCCTTTCCCGTGTCAAAAGGGCCTCCAGCCGCCGGTCCTGCTCCGCCGTCAGCGTGGAGCGAAAAGCCGTCCAGTCCCCCTCCAGATCATACGTGATCCGGCGGTATTCCCAGGTTTCCAGATAGTCCGCAATCTGCCTTTCCTGGACGTAATCGTAGAGGACCTGGAGAAAGCTTTCCATAAAGCCAACCTCTTTTCCTTTTAGTTATAACCAATTGGTATTATACCTCAATGCGCAGACCCTGTCAAGACCTTGGGGGAGTAGTATGGAAATTTTGTCTCAAAATTTATACGCTCTGCGGAAGCGAAAGGCCCTCTCCCGGGAGGCCGTAGCCAGGGCCTTGGAGATGTCCGCCATGACCTATCAGCGCTACGAAAAAAATCTCCGGGACCCCACGGCCCCGGTTCTGGTGAAGCTGGCGGATTTCTATGGCGTGACCCTGGACCAACTGGTAGGCCGGGCGCCCCTGCCTCCGGCGGAGGAGGGGCGCTGACGGGATCCTTGGTGTGTCTGGTCCTTTGGGCCTGGATACTGACCACAAAAGCGTGTTGACCGCTCGGCTGCAACCCAAGCGGTCAACATAGTTCGCTATTAGATCGTATGGGCTGACCGCCGTGTGACAGCGCCCTTCTATGCTCATTATACCAGACCGTCCCGCTTTGTCAAGAGCCCAAACACCGGGCCCCGTCTTTCCCAGCGCGCCAGGTTAGCGGCAGCGAGGACGGGAGAACAGTCCTTGCATCAACCTCCAAAACCCCCGCTCAAACTACGCCGCGGGCTGAAGACATTCGCGAAACCAGAGGCATGGCTTGCGCGGAGGAATGGCCTGCACAGGGGTGCAGGCCCCACAGCAAGGTGTCCTACCGACAGAAGGTCCTAATTACTTCCTTTTCTCTTTTGGACCGTGCACGGCCCGTTTTCTCTTTTCCTTCTGGAAGGAAAAGAGAAAATGGGGGGTGCATTGCACCAGCCATCGCTGGTTGCCATTCCACCCCGCCCGTCAGGGCGAGAACAGGAGCCCCCCTATGGAATACTTCCCCCCCCCGCTTGAAAAGCTGGTAGAACAATTCGCCCGCCTCCCGGGCATCGGCGGCAAATCCGCCCAGCGGCTGGCCTTCTTCGTCCTGGGCCTCCCGGAGGCCGAAGCCCAGGCCTTCGCCGACGCCATCGTGGACGCCAAGCGGAGCATCACCTGCTGCCCCGTGTGCCAGAACTTCACCAGCGGCGGCCTGTGCCCCATCTGCTCCTCCCCCAAGCGGGACGGGTCCACCGTCTGCGTGGTGGCGGACCCCCGGGATGTGGCGGCCATTGAGCGCAGCCGGGAGTACGGCGGGCATTACCACGTGCTCCACGGGGTTATCTCCCCCATGAACCGGGTCGGGCCCGACGACCTGGCCATCAAGCCCCTTTTGGAGCGTGTGGCCAAGGGGGAGATCCAGGAGGTCATCATGGCCACGAACCCCGACACGGAGGGGGAGGCCACCGCCATGTACATCGCCCGGCTGCTGAAGCCCTTCGGCGTGCGGGTGACCCGCCTGGCCTACGGCATCCCCGTGGGGGGACACCTGGAGTTCGCCGACGAGGCGACCCTGACCCGCGCCCTGGAGGGGCGGCGGGAAATCTGACTTGACAGGGCGGCGGAACTCTGCTATCATGAAGATACGAGGATGCCGCAGCAATTGCGGCTGGCCCCTGTTTCAGATTCGGTTCATAAAGAAACCGTCACCGTGCAGGGTGGCGGTTTCTGCGTTTGACCACGATCGTCACCGTAAAGGATCCGATATGTAGCGTAATCCGCATATAGCCTCACCTCCTTTCGGAGGAATCGGCCAGCCGCCCACCTAATTGCTGCGACATCCTTACCGTCAGAATACCACAGGGTTTGACAAAAAGCAAGGCCCGGCGTTCTTACGCGCCGGGCCTTGCTTTTTCAGTTGCTCACAGCATGGTATACAGAATCTTCGCCATCTGTCCCCGGGTGATGCTGGCCTGGGGACGGAACGTCCCGTCGGCGTAGCCGCTGAGAATTCCCTGAGAAACCATGGTCCGGATGTAGAAGGAGGCGTAGCCCGGGATCTCCGCCGCGTCGGTGAAGCTCAGCTCCGCCAGGGCGTAGCCCTTCTCCTGGGACCGGCCGATCATGGCCGCCGCCTGGGCCCGGGTCAGGTTCCCGGCGGGGTTGAAGTACAGCTTCCCGTCCTTCCCCTGGGTCCCGGTGACCACGCCCTCGGCGTACAGCGCCCGGACGGCGGGCAGGGTGCGCTCCGGCAGCTTCTCCAGGTCCGCGAAGGGCAGGGACACCTCGGCGTACTTGGCCGGGTCCAGCTTCAGGGCGTTGTAGAGCATGACGGTGAAGTCCAGCCGGGTCAAGAGGTCGTCGGGCCGGAACGTGCCGTCCTCATAGCCCCCTGAGATGCCCCGGTTGTAGAGGAAGTCGCAGTAGTCCGCGCCCCAGTACTCCGCCGTGTCCGTGAAGCGGCGCTCCGCCCCGGCGGAGGCCGGGAGGTCCACGGAGGTCCGGCCGATGTTGCCGGAGTAGTCCTTGGCCCGGATGGTGACCCGGCTGATCCCCTGGCCCTCCTCCTGGGCGGGGAGGGTCACGGTGAAGCGGCCCGTGGCGGTCTCATACTCGCCGCCGGCGGAGATGCTGATGCGCTCCGCCGGGAGAATGCCGTCCACGGCGTCGGCAATGGAGCCGGTGATGGTCCAGCTCTCCGGGTCCAGCTCCGCCGTGATGACGGGGGCGGCGCTGTCCACAATGCCGTCAAAGGTCGCCGCCACCTGGTCCAGGTAGATGGTCCCCGCGCCCGTGCCGCTGATCTCCAGGCCCCGGATGGTGATGCCCGGGGTCAGGCCGTCGACGCTTACCTGCTTCCAGCCGGACACGTCCAGGGTGGTCAGGGGCAGGACCTGGGTCTCCTCCTCGCCCAGGCTGTAGAGGAGGGAGAGGGTGTTGCCCGAGCCGTTGCTGTCCACCCAGAGGTTCAGCCCGGTGTAGGGCTCTTTCAGGACGGCGGGCTGGGACGTGGCGTTCCAGCGGGCGGTCCCGGTCTCTCCGGTCAGGTCATAGTCCAGTCTGCCGGAGGCCTTGCCGAAGCGGACGTAGTTCCCGTCCCGGTTCAGGCTGAAGGAAGCCCCCTCGCCGGACCCCCGGAAGATGGTGGTCTCGCCCTCGAAGTCCTCCAGGGTCTCCAGGTGCTGGGTGGAGACCGTCACGTCGATGGACGCGCTCTGGGTCCCGGCGGAGACGGTGATCCGCCCCGTGCCCAGGGCCTCGGCGGTGAAGAGGCCCGTCTCGTCGATGGTCCCGATGTCCCCCTCCAGGGTCCAGGTGAAGGCCGCCGGGTCCGCCTTCAGGGGCAGGTGCTTGTAGGCGGCGGAGCCGTGAAGCTGGACGGCGGTCCCCGGGGCGGCGTTCAGGGTGGTGATGATGGTATTCTGGTCGTCCCGGACCGCCACGGCGTCCGGGGCGGTAATCGCATGGACCACGGTGGACCCTTGGCCCCCGCCGCCCTGGGCGGTGACGGTGATGTCCCCGCCCTCCAGGGGAGTGACCAGGGTGTTCCCCGTCAGGGTCCCGGCGGAGGCCGTCAGATCATACCGCTCGCTCATGGGGATGAAGTTGGTGTCCACGGCGGCGGCGGAGATCTCCGCGCTGCTGCCCGCCAGGACATAGGCGTTGTCCGCGCTGACGTAGAAGTGGCTCAGCTGCCCCGTGGGCTGGTTGGAGGCCACCAGGAAAATCTGGTTGGACACGGACCGCTCCACCCGGTCGGAGGGCTGGTTGATCCGTTCCGCCGCCGTCTCCGTGGGCTTCGTGACGGCCATGGTGGTGGAGCCGCCGCCGTCCAGGCCTAAGGCCGTGACGCAGCCCAGCTCGATCATCCGCCGGGCCACCTGGTCCATGGTGGCCCCGATGGAGTGGCCGGACTTCCGGCCGTCGATGGTGTAGAAAATCAGGCTTCCGTCGTAGCGCTGGCCCACGGCGGTCCGGGGAGCCGTCCCGGTGGGGAGGCCCGCCGCCACGGCGCCGTTCTCCACCAGGGAGTAGAGGCTGCCCGCGGCGTACTGCACGTCGTTCCAGCCGGGGTCGGCAGGCGTCAGAGTCAGCGTAAGGATCGTCCCCACGGGAATGGAGCGGAGGGTGTTCAGAGTCTCCTCCCCGGCCTTGGCATTGGCGCTGAGGACCACGTGGGTGGGCCCCAGGGGCGTGGGCTCCTTCTCGGTCTCCGCAATGCGCTCCACCTGGAGGAAGGTGGTCCCGCCCAGGGCCAGGTCGCCCTCCTGAATGGTGCAGACCACGTCCACGCCGGGCTGGGTGGAGCCGGTGGTGTGGGCGGCGTTGAAGTCATAGGTGTACAGGAAGATCCCCGTGTCCGTCCGGGCCTTGTTGAAGGCGGCGGGCCACAGGGTCTTCTCCATCGTCTGGCCGGTGCCGTTGGTGAGGGGGTTCCCCAGCTCGTCGTACAGGGGCTCCCCCGCCTCGTTATAGAGGGGCTCCCCGGTGCCGTCCTGGGCGGTGTAGCGGACGCTCATGGTGATGGCGGGCTTGCCCAGGATGGCGGTGCCGTCGGCCCGGAAGCCGATGGCGTGATAGCCCCCGTCGCTGGAGCGCAGCCGCCCCTCGGTGACTACGACGCCGATGGGCAGGCCGTTGTTCACGTTGTAGAAGTCCCCGTTGATTCCCGCGACGACCCGCCGGCCCTGCTCCTCCAGGGCCTGGGCGGTGTTGGAGACGGAACTCCGGTCCGTCAGGGCCCCGCCGTAGGTGACGATGGGGGTGACGGAGGGGTTAGGGGTGTATGTAATCAGGTTCTCCGTCCGGTAGTCGGAGCTGACAGAGCTCCAGAAGACGTTGGTGGAGAGCTGGGTCTCCCGGTTTAAGAGGGTGTCCGTGGCGATGAGGTCGTCCCCCAGGGCCTCCGAGGCCAGGGCGGGGGAGACGGTCAGGGCCGCCAGCAGGGAGAGGGCCAGCAGCAGGGAGAGCGCGCGGGGTAAGATTCGTTTCATAGGGTTCCTCCATACTTGTCCGGGGTCGTTGAACGGCTTCCATCATACCACAAACCGGCAGGGAAGTAAATGACGAACTGTAAACAAAATTTTCCAGCGTCCCCATCTCCCAGAGGGCTTGGCAATCCCGGAGGAATGGCCCGCACTGGGGTGCGGGCCCCACAAGGTGTTCTATCGATAGAAGAAGCGTGGGGCCCGGTCCCCTGACCGGGCCATTCCCTCTGGACAAACGGTCCCCCTGGGAGTATCATGGGGGCAGAACGCAAAAAGGAGGGTCCGCCTATGACCGTCACTGTGGATCAGAGCCGCTGCATCGCCTGCGGCATGTGCGCCTACGCCGCGCCGGAGGTCTTCCGCGTCGTCGGGAAGGCCTCCACCGTCATCGCCCAGCCGGAGGGCAAGGCCCCCCGGGTCCGGGACGCCGCCAACGGGTGTCCTGTTAATGCCATAAAACTCTGCTGAGGACGGAAAAACAGGGCCCCCACTTTTCAGTGGGGGCCCTGCCGTTGTTTGATAAGAGGGAATTAACCCTTCACCAGAGAGGCGATCTCGTCGGCGAAGTTCTCCTGCTTTTTCTCGATGCCCTCGCCCTTCTCAAACCGGATGGCGTCCTTGAACTTGATCTCGCCGCCCAGCTCCTTGGCCGCGTGGGCGATATAGGCCTCCACGGTGCCCTCGAAGACGTCGGCCCGGACGGAGTCCTGCTGGAGCAGGCAGTTCTCGGCATAGAACTTGTTCAGCTTGCCCATGACGATCTTCTCCCGGACCTGGGCGGGCTTGCTGGCCATTTTGGGGTCGTTCTCCATCTGGGCCAGCATGACCTTCTTCTCCTCGTCCAGGACCTCCTGGGTCACCTGGGCCTTGTCCCAGAAGCGGGGGTTCAGGGCCGCGATCTGCATGGCGATGTTCTTGCCCAGGTCCGTGACCTGCTCGGCGGAGAGGGAGGTCTCCAGGTTCACCAGCACGCCGATCTTGCCGCCGGCGTGGACGTAGGGCACGGACACGCCCTCGGCGAAGCGGGCGAAGCGGCGGACCTTGATGTTCTCGCCGATGACCAGGACCATCTCCTGCTGCTGCTGGGTGACGGTCAGGTCGGTGCCGTTGTACTTGCAGTTCATCAGAGCGTCCAGGTCGGCGGGGGCCTCCTTGGCGGCCGTGGCGGCCACGCCCTTGACGAAGTCCACGAATTTCTCATTTTTGCCCACGAAGTCGGTCTCGGCGTTGACCTCGACCACCACGCCCACTCCGTCGATGACGGCGGCGTAGGCCATGCCCTCGGCGGCCACGCGGCCCGCCTTCTTCACAGAGGCGGCCATGCCCTTTTCCCGGAGCCACTCCACGGCCTTGTCCATGTCGCCGTCGGTTGCCACCAGGGCCTTTTTGCAGTCCATCATGCCCACGCCGGTCATCTCGCGCAGGTTCTTTACATCAGCAGCGGTAAAAGCCATAGTTTGCTTTCCTCCAAATTTATAGTTTCGCCGTATCTTACTCGGCGGCGGGAGCCTCGGGAGCGGCCTCCTCGGTCTGCTCGCCCTGGCGGCCCTCCAGCACGGCGTTGGCCATGATGGAGGAGATCAGCTTGATGGCCCGGATGGCGTCGTCGTTTCCGGGGATCACATAGTCGATTTCGTCCGGATCGCAGTTGGTATCCGCGATGGCCACCACGGGGATGCCCAGCTTGTGGGCCTCGGCAATGGCGTTCCGCTCCTTCCGGGTGTCCACGATGAACAGGGCGCCGGGGAGCTTCTTCATCTCCTTCACGCCGCCGAGATATTTCTCAAGCTTCGCGATCTCGCCCAGGTGCTTCATGACTTCCTTCTTGGGCAGCATGTCGAAGGTGCCGTCCTCCTGCATGGCCTTCAGCTGGTTCAGCCGGTCCACGCGGGTGCGCATGGTCTTGAAGTTGGTCATCATGCCGCCCAGCCACCGGGCGTTGACGTAGTACTGGCCGCAGCGGCCCGCCTCCTCGCGAATGGCGTCCTGGGCCTGCTTCTTGGTGCCCACGAAGAGCAGGGACTGGCCGTTCTCAGAGAGCTGGCGCACGAAGTTGTACGCCTCCTCCAGCTTGCGGACGGTCTTCTGGAGATCGACGATATAGATGCCGTTGCGCTCCGTGTAGATATAGGGAGCCATCTTGGGGTTCCACCGGCGGGTCTGGTGACCGAAGTGGACGCCCGCCTCAAGCAGGGCCTTCATGGATACGACGCTGGAATTTGCCATGGTTTCTGTTCCTCCAATTTTTTTAGTTTTACCCTCCGGCGGCTTCATCCCCCCCGCCAACCCGGGGCTTTGGGGCCCGGGCACCGGCGGAAAGTCGGCGTGCCGTGCGGAATGCTGAAATATCATACCACAGCAGGTTTTCCAATGCAAGAGGAATTTAGCAAATCCCCGGGATTTTTTCCTGAAAAAGTCCCGGCGCGCCTCCTTGAAGATTGACATTTCCCCTCCGGGGAAGCATAATGGAATAAGAACGCGAAAGGAGCCTTTCCCTATGGACACCATTTATATCACCGGGCACCGGAACCCGGACACGGACTCCATCGTCGCCGCCATGGCCTACGCCGCCCTGCAGAATGCCATGGGCAACCGGCAGTACCAGGCCGCCCGCCTGGGCCAGATCAGCGACGAGACCCAGATCGTCCTGGACCGCTTCGGCTTCCAGCCCCCCAGGCTCATCGACAACGTGCGCACCCAGGTCCGGGACCTGGACTACGACACGCCCCCCACCCTCTCCCCCGCCGCCGCCATCAGCCGGGCCTGGGAGACCATGCAGGGGGGCAGCCTCTCCATCCTCCCCGTGGCCAACGAGGACGGGACCCTCTACGGGACCCTCTCCGCCGGGGACGTGGCGGGCTATGACATGACCACCGTCCGCAACCCCCGGGTGGAGGACATCCCGGTCTTCAACCTCATCTCCGTGCTGGAGGGCAAGCTCCTCCACGAGAGCGCGGACACGCCGGACCTGGTCTCCGGGGAGGTGGCCATCGCCCTGCCCGCCAGCCGGGAGAACCTGCTCTTTTCCAGCCCGGACAGCGTGGTCATCTGCGGCGATCAGCCGGACATGGTGGAGCGGGCCCTGGACCTCCAGGTGAACTGCGTGGTCATCTGCCAGGGGGAGGTCCCCCCGGAGCTTTTGGAGCGGGCGGGGAAGACCTGCGTCATCTCCACCCCCATCGACGCCTATCAGGCCCTCCGGCTCATCTTCCACGCCCTGCCCATCGCCCGGGTGTGCAAGAGCCAGGATCTGGTCTGCTTCCACCTGGACGACTATATCGACGACGTGCAGAACGCCGTGCTGGAGAGCCGCTTCCGGGCCTATCCCATTCTGGACGAGGAGGAGAAGGTGGTGGGCATGCTGTCCCGCTACCACCTGCTCCGCCCCCGGCGCAAGCGAGTGGTCCTGGTGGATCACAACGAAAAATCCCAGTCCGTCATCGGCCTGGACCAGGCGGACATCCTGGAGATCATCGACCACCACCGCCTGGCGGACATCCAGACAACCAACCCCATCCATGTCCGGAACGAGGCGGTGGGGAGCACCAACACCATCATCGCCGAGATGTACCAGGAAAAGGGCCTGCTGCCCACGGACAAAATGGCGGGCCTCATGGCGGCGGCCATTGTGTCGGACACCGTCATGTTCAAGTCCCCCACCTGCACCCAGCGGGACATCGACATCGCCAGCCGCATGGCCCGCATTGCCAGCGTGAAGCTGGAGGACCTGGGCCAGGCCATCTTCTCCGCCGCCTGCGGGGACGACAAGACCGCCGAGGCCATGCTCAAGACGGACTACAAGGAATTCCACATCGCCGGGCACAACCTGGCGGTGAGCCAGATCACCACCATGGACTCCGATCGGCTCTTAAAGCGCCTGGACGAGTTCCTGAAAATCATGGCCGAGACCCGGCAGAAGCGGGGGCTCCAGAGCGTGGTGCTGATGATCACCGACGTGCTGCTGGAGGGGACGCAGCTCCTCTTCGTCGGGGACGAGGACACTATACGCCAGGCGTTTGGGATTAAGGGGGAGGAGAACTGCGCGTTCCTGCCCAAGATTATGTCCCGCAAAAAGCAGGTCATTCCAATGCTGTCGGCCCTGTGGGGGTGATGCTCGCCCTTGCGGGCGGGGCGGGATTGCAGCTAGATGCTAGCTGGTCCAATGCACCCCCCATTCTCTCTTTTGCGAAAAGAGAGAATGCGCCGTGCACGGTGGAAGAGAGAAAACGGGGGCGCGGCTGCGGTACGGACTGTTTGTTACGCAAGTCTCCAGTCCGCGGCGTGGTGCAAGCGGGGGTTTTGGAGGTCGATGCAAGGCCTGATCTCCCCTCCTCGCTGCCGCTAACCTGGCGGTTGCGGGAAGCTGTCCGCAAGCCCCTTTCCCGTGCGGAGCCCCAGGAGGAAGGCGTGGAGGGCGGTGAACTCCGCCGCCTTGTCGTAGTCGGATTTCGCCAGAGGACTGATTTCGTTTTCCACCACCGACAGCGCCTCCGCATATTCTCCCCGGGGAGAACCGTCGATTTGGGGCTTGATGTAGCTGGCGTAGAGCCACTTCATGAAGTCAGACATAATTTTTCTCCTAACAACAAGAAGCTAATTAGTTGTGCTATACTCATAGAATAACACATCTTACAAGCTGTGTCAAGAGGTGACTATGGAAATTTTAGTTCGTGAAAGATTGCGGGAGTTGCGGAAAGAAGAGTGCGAAACACAAGTACAGGTTGCCACCGATATTGGCATCTTTGAACAGCAGTATCAAAAGTATGAGCGGGGCGCCAGTCTCCCAAACCTGGAAAACCTCTGGAAGCTGGCGGACCACTTTGGAGTAAGCGTAGATTACCTGATAGGGCGGTCTGAGGAGAGGTAAGGCAAAAAAACTGGCCCGAAGGGCCTATACTTCCTTTTCTCTTTTGGACCGTGCACGGCCCGTTTTCTCTTTTCCTTCTGGAAGGAAAAGAGAAAATGGGGGGTGCAATGAACCAGCCATCGCTGGTATCCAATCCGCCCCGCGCGCCAGCGCCGGAAAAACCCTCCCCCTTTCGGGGGAAAAAAGAAGGAGGCCCCGCCATGCCGCAGGCATCGGATTTCACCAATCTCTTTGATGACGACATCAACCTCCGGGGCCTCTTTGACATCCTGAGCCCCGAGAACAACCTGGTCCTGGCGGACGACATGATGCTCTCCGACGCCAAGGGGATCATCCTCCGGGTCAGCGAGAGCTACGAGAAGAACTTCGGCTTCGTCCACGACTCCATCGTGGGCCGCTCCGCCTTCGATTTGGAGGCCGACGGCACCTTCTCCCCCTGCGTCACCGCCGAGGTCATCCGCCAGCGGCGGAAAATCACCGCCACCCAGACCATCAACCACACCCACAAAAACGTCATGACCGTGGGCATCCCCCTGTTCGACAGCGCCGGGGAGCTGAAATTCGCCGTCTGCTTCAACACGGTCTCCATGGAGCAGATCAACGCCATCCAGCGGAACTACCGCCACCTCCAGGACTCCCTCCAGCAGTACTCCCAGGAGATCGCCGAGCTCCGCACCCGGGCCACCTCCACCAGCCTGATTTTCAAGAGCGCCTCCATGCAGCGCCTCTGGACGCTGATGCAGAACACGGCCAACACGAAGGCGAACATCTTAATCACCGGGGAGACGGGCGTGGGGAAAAGCGCCGTGGCCAAGGCCATCCACGCCATGAGCAGCCGGGCCGACGGGCCCTTCATCGAGGTGAACTGCGCGGTCCTCCACGAAAACCTCATCGAGTCCGAGCTCTTCGGCTACGAGAAGGGGGCCTTCACCGGGGCCGCCAGCGGGGGCAAGATCGGCAAGATCGAGCTGGCCCAGAACGGCACCCTTTTCCTGGACGAGATCGGGGAGCTCCCCCCCCACATCCAATCCAAACTCCTCCAGCTCATCCAGGAGAAGACCATCGAGCGCCTCTCCGGCAACAAGCGCATTGAGCTGGACTTCCGCCTGCTGGTGGCTACCAACCGGAATCTGGAGGAGGCGGTCCAGCGGGGCCTGTTCCGGTCGGACCTCTTCTACCGGCTCAACGTCATCCGCATCCACATCCCGCCCCTGCGGCAGCGGCGGGAGGACATCCTCCCCCTGGCCCACCAGTTCCTGGCCCGCTTCTGCGGGGAGTACGGCAAGGCCCTGACCTTCAGCCCCCGGCTTCTGACCTTCCTGGAGCGCTGCGACTGGCCCGGCAACGTCCGGCAGCTGGAAAACCTGGTGGAGCGCCTGGTCATCACCGTCCAGGACCCCATCATCGACCTGGGGCACCTGCCCCCGGAGTACGACGCCGGGGCCGCCGCCCCGGCCCCCTCCCAGGAGGGCACCCTGGCGGAGCGCATGGACGCCTACGAGGGGCAGATCATCCGGGAGTCCTACCGCCGCTGGGGCACCACCGTGGCGGTGGGGAAGGAGCTGGGCATCTCCCAGGCCACGGCGGCCCGGAAGATTGCCAAGTACGTGAAGTAGGGGCGGCTATCAGCCGCCCGCCCCAATCGTAACAGGAGGATCCCATGAGTCTCGTCCAGTTAAAAACCGAGCTCCGCCAGGAGCTGAAGCTGACCCCCCAGCTGATGCAGTCCATGGAGGTCCTCCAGATGACCTCCCAGGAGCTGCTGGAATACCTCTCCCGCCAGGCGGAGGAGAACCCCCTGCTGGACCAGTCGGACCCGCCGGAGCGGGCCTATGAGGAGCTCCGCCGCCAGGCCGGGTGGATCGACGGCGGCGTCCGGGACCGGGCCAGCTTTGCCCATGAGGGGGAGGCCCCCCCGGAGGCCGGGCGGGAGGACAGCCGACTGGAGAGCCTGTCCGCCTTCCTCCGGGACCAGATCCACCGCCTCCGGCTCCCCAAGCCCCTGGCGGCCCTGTGCGAGTACCTGGCGGAGCTGGTGGATGAGGACGGATATCTGGCCCAGGAGGACCTGGACGGCCTGGCCTCCCTGAAGATCCCCCAGGCCCTGACGGACCAGGCCCTGGAGACCCTCCAGAGCCTGGACCCCCCCGGCGTGGGGGCCCGGTCCCTGTCCGAGTGCCTCCTCCTCCAGCTCAGCCGCCAAGAGGGGGCGGACCCCCTGGCCATGGACATCGCCGCCCGCTTCCTGCCGGAGCTGGGCCGGAAGCACTACGCCGCCATCGCCCAGAAACTGGGGGTCACGGCGGAGGCCGTCCGGGCGGCGGAACGGGTCATCGCCTCCCTGGAGCCCCGGCCTGGCCGGGCCTTCCAGACGGCGGAGCCCACGGTCTACGTCCGGCCCGACGTGTTTGTGGCCCAGCTGGAGGGGGAGTGGAAGGTCGTCCTGAACGAGTACTACCTGCCCCGGGTGTCCGTCAACGACTACTACCTCCGGCTTTTGAAGAGCTCCGACGACAAGGAGACCCGGGACTACCTCCGCCAGAAGCTCCAGCAGGCCAAGTGGCTGCTGGACAGCCTGGAGCGCCGGGGCAGCACCCTCCGCCGCTGCGCCGAGGCCGTGCTGGAGGCCCAGCTGCCCTTTTTCGCCGGGGAGACCCAGGCCCTGGCCCCCATGACCCTCTCCGCCCTGGCGGAGGCCCTGGCCCTCCACCCCTCCACGGTCTCCCGGGCCGTCCGGGGGAAGTACCTCCAGTGCCGCCAGGGTACATATCCCCTGCGTTACTTTTTCAGCCTCCCCGTCAGCGGCGGCGTGTCCCGCCAGGCGGCAAAGCAGGCCCTGCTCTCCCTCATTCGGGAGGAGGACCGGAAACGCCCCTACAGCGACCAGGACCTCTGCCGCCTGCTGGCGGAGCGGGGCGTCCGGGTGGCCCGGCGGACGGTGACCAAGTACCGCCTGGAGCTGGGCCTCGGGTCCTCGGCGGCCCGGAGGAAATAAAAAAAGGCCCCGCCGGTCGGCGGGACCTTTTTTATGGAAAGCTTACTGCGCAGCGTTGGCGGCACGGTACAGGAAGGTCACGATCTGGCCCCGGGTGCAGGTGTTGGCGGGGGAGAAGGTGGTCTCGCTGGTGCCGGAGGTCACGCCGTTTTCCACGGCCCAGGCCACGGCTCCGGCGTAATCCGCTTCTTTATCCACGTCGGTGAAGGCGAGCTCCGCCTTGGACTCGGGATTCCCGGCTACCCGCCACATGTAGGCAACCGCCATCACGCGGGTGCAGGGGGCGCTCAGGTCCTCCTTCTCGCCGATCAGGCGCTGCTCCATGGCCCACTTGGCGGCGCTGTCCCGGTCGGACACGCCCTCCGCCGCGCCGGGCTTTCCGTTGGCGCGCCACAGGAAGGTGATGATATGGGAGATGGAGCAGGTGTCTGAGGGGCCGAAGGTGGTCTCGGTCTTTCCGGTGGTGATCCCCTCCTTCACAGCCCAGCCGATGGCCGGGGCGAAGGGGGAGCCCGCCGCCACGTCGGTGAAGGCGGAGCCAGGGAACTCCAGGTTTCCGGGCTTCTGGCTCTCGTCGGCGAAGACGGCCGTTCCGGTGACCTCGGAGCCCTCGCCCACGGTGAGGGACGCGCCCTCCTCCAGGGTCAGATCGCCGTCCACATACAGGGCGCCGCCAACCTCCAGCTTCACGCCCTTGCCGAGGGTCAGGTCGTGGCCGATTACCTGGAGGGTGCCCTCCACGCTCAAATCCTTGGTCAGGGCCAGGTCGTCCCCGCTGACCACCAGGCAGTTGACGGGCTCGCCGTTGGCGTCCGCGATCATCTCTTCAATATCCGGCATGGAGCCGAAGATGTCCCGGTTATAGGTGTTCTCCTCGGGATGCCAGATGATGAAGGTCTCGCACATCTCGGCAACCAGATCCCAAGTCTTCTCCTGGTCCTCAAAGCTGAAGCGGCCCATGGGCACATGGACGAACATGACGGCGTCCGGGGCCATGGTCAGCTTCCCCTCCTTGGCGATGAGGGTAGGCGTCTCCACCCAGAGGGCCTCCTCGGCGGCGGGGATCTCCACCTCGCCCACGATCTTGATCTCCTCGACCTTCTCGTCCTCCAGGGCGGCGGCGAACTCTTTAAAGTTCTTGACCTCTTTGGCGTCCTCCCAGTCCTCCGCCAGGGCGGGGACCGTCAGGCCCAGGCACATCGCCAGGGCCAGCGCCAGTGACAGCAGTTTTTTCCTCATGTGTGTCTCCTCTTTTCCAAATTTTTTCCGGCGGACGGGGCCCCTGGGCGGGGCGGGAGGTAAAAGTAAGGAAAGGGTTTCGCCCCGCCCGGGGCATTCCGCCGGAAACATAAAAGCGGTGCCGAGTTTGGTAACCTCAGCACCGCATAAAATCAACGCGGACGCACGCCTAGAAACCCCTTGCCGCTCTTGCAAAAGAGCCGGGCAATGGGTATAATAAGCCTGTGGTGTAGTTCAAGACTACTGTGCTGAGTGGCTGTTTCACTCGTACAGGGCCGCCGGGTGCGCCAACACCCTGCGGCCTGCCGCAATTATGTTTCCTTTTATGATTCTACCCGATATCCGGGGAAATTGCAAGAATTATTTGACAGCTTTCCCCAGCCTTCCCGGGGAATGGAAAAGGGGGTCCCGCCGTTTTGAAACGGCGGGACCCCTTTCATAAACGCGGGAAGGTCTTACTCGGCGGCCTCAGCGGCGGCGTTGGCGGCGCGATACAGGAAGGTCACGATCTGGCCCCGGGTGCAGGTGTTCTCGGGGGAGAAGGCAGTGCCGTCCCCGGTGCCGGCGGTCACGCCGTTCTCCACGGCCCAGGCCACGGCTCCGGCGTAATCCGCCTCTTTGTCCACATCGGTGAAGGTTTTCTCACTCTCCACCTCGGGCTTCCCGGCCACGCCCCACATAAAGCCCACGGCCATGACCCGGGTGCAGGGGGCGGAAACGTCCTGATCCTCGCCGATCAGCTTCTGCTCCACGGCCCACTTGGCGGCGGCGTCCCGGTCCGCGACGCCCTCCGCCGCACCGGGCTTGCCGTTGGCGCGCCACAGGAAGGTGATGATGTTGGAGATGGAGCAGGTGTTGGAGGGCCCGAAGGTGGTCTCGGTAGTGCCCAGGGTGATGCCCTCGGCAACGGCCCAGTCAATGGCCTTGGCGAAGGGGGAATCGGCCGCCACGTCAGTGAACTTGGGGGCGGCGGGAGTCTCAGTCTCGGCGGGGGTCTCGGGGACCTCCAGGTTCTCGGGCTTCTGCTTCTCGTCGGCGAAGGTGGCCTTGCCGGTAATGCTGGAGCCCTCGCCCACGGTGAGGGACGCGCCCTCCTCCAGGGTCAGATCGCCGTCCACATACAGGGCGCCGCCAACCTCCAGCTTCACGTCCTTGCCGAGGGTCAGGTCATGGCCGCGGACCTGGAGGGTACCCTCGACGCTCAGATCCTTGGTCAGGGCCAGGTCGTCCCCGCTGACCACCAGGGTGTTGACAGGCTCGCCGTTGGCCTCCTCAATCATCTGCTCAACATCCTGCATGGAGCCGAAGAGGTCCCGGTTATAGGTGTCCTCGTCGGGATGCCAGATGATGAAGGTCTCGCACATCTCGGCCACGTGGTCCCAGGTGTTCTCCTGGTCCTCGAAGCTGAAGCGGCCCATGGGCACGTGGACCCACAGAACGGCGTCCGGGGCCATGATCAGCTTGCCCTCTTTGGCGATCAGCGTAGGAGTCTCGACCATGAGGGGATACTCCACCGGCTTAGGGATGGTGACTTCGCCCACGATCTTGATCGCCTCGACCTTTTCGTCCAGCACGGCGGCCAGGAACTCCTCGAAGTCCCTCACCTCTTTGGCGTCCTTCCACAAGTCCTCCGGATTCTCGGCGGCGAAAGCGGGGACGGTCAGGCCCAGGCACATTACCAGGGCCAGAACCAGGGATAACAGCTTTTTCTTCATCTTGGTTCCTCCTAAGTTTTTCAGCCCGCCGCCTACGCGGCGGAGATATTGAAGCGCATTGTACTCCTTTCTGACAGAAAATGCAAGTGCATTTATCACAGCAAAGCAAAAAAGAGCCCCGCCGTTCTCACGGCGGGGCTTTCGATTTGGAAAATTTACTTGGAAGCCTCGCCCTCCAGGGGGGAGGGAGCGTAGGCGGCGCGGTACAGGAAGGTCACGATCTGGCCCCGGGTGCAGGTCTTGTCGGGCTCGAAGGTGGTGCCGTCTCCGGTGCCCGCGGTGATTTCCCGCTCCACGGCCCAGGCCACGGCGGCGGCATACTCCGCGTCCTTGGCCACGTCGGTGAACTCGGCCTCGGCCTCAGCCTCGTTGCTTCCGGCGGACTTCCAGATGTACTGCATAGCCATGGCACGGGTGCAGGGGGCATCCAGATTCTCGTCCTCGGCGATGAGCTCCTGCTCCACGGCCCACTTGGCGGCGGCGTCCCGGTCCTTCACGCCCTCAGCCGCGCCGGGCTTGCCGTTGGCGCGCCACAGGAAGGTCAGGATATGGGAGACGGTGCAGGTGTCGGAGGGGCCGAAGGTGGTTTCGGTCTTGCCGGTGGTGATGCCCTCTTCCACGGCCCAGTCAATGGCCTTGGCGAAGGGGGAGGTGGGGGCCACGTCGGTGAACTTGGGGGCGGCGGGAGTCTCTTCCTTGCCCTCGGCGGGCTCCTCGGTCCGGGCGCCGGGCTTCACGTTCTGGACCTGGTCCACGTTTTTCTTGGCGTCATAGGTCTCAGAGGCGTCGTAGTTGAATTCCAGCTCCGTGGTGATCTTGTCGCTCTTGGGGATGAACCAGATGGCGCCGTCCAGGCTCATGGTGCACTCGGCCAGGACGGTGGCTCCCTCGGGGGCCTTCTCCGCCACGTCCAGCTTGCCGTCCTTCTCAAAGAAGACTCGGGTTCCGCAGTTGTTGGCGTCGGGCTTGATGTCCTCGCCCTTCATTTTTTTGTTGGATCCGTTGTAGACCACTTTGCAGTCAATGTTGGGTCCCACGCCCGCGTCGCCTTCCTTGGTGGCCATTTTGTAGTCCCAGCGGGAGGCGAAGTATACGCCGTTCTCGTCGGGCTTCAGCACGGTGCGGATTTCCTTGGTCTCGTCGGTGACGCCTTTGCAGTCCTTGAAGTCCTGGATCAGCTGGACGGAGCCCGCGGGGGCCTCGGCCTGCTCCTGAGCGGCGGCGTCCAGGGGGAAGGCGTCCACGTTGCTGGCGTCTTCCGGCTTGGCGTCCTTATACTGGAATTTCACGGCCATTTCCAGGTCGTCGGTCTTGGGCATGGCGATGACGGTCCAGTTCTCCAGGTCCACCTTGAACTTGGCGATCTTTTCCGCGTCGTCCGGGGCGCTCTCGGTGCTGGTCTCCACCTTGCCCTTCAGCTCAAAGACGCTGACCTTCACTTCCTTCAGGCCGTCCAGCTTCAGGTCCTTGGTCTTGACCTTGTAGTCCTCTCCCTTGTAGGTGACGGTGAGGCTGATGTTTTCCACGTCATACTTCCAGGGGGAGATGTAGTAGCCGCCCTCTACGTCCACATAGGTGGCGGTTCCCTTGCCGTCGTCCACGCCCTCGGTCTGGAAGTCGTGCTTGACCTTCATTTCCTTGGCCTGGTAGATGGTGCTGGCGTACGCCGCCGGGATCATGGCGCAGATCATGGCCAGCGTGAGAAACAGGGACAAAAATTTTTTCATTGGTATGCCTCCATTCGGTTTTGGGGGGCGTTCCGCCGGTATCCCATATGTAAAGTACCCTCAGTATAGCACCAAAAACTGTCAGTTTCAACTTGCCCCTTGCCGAAATACAAACGTTTGCATTGTATAGTTTTACGATATTTCCCGGGTTTTTTGCGAAGCCTTCCTCCGGTGAAAAGGCCCCCGCGCCTCACGGCGCGGGGGCCTTTTGCGGATCGAGCCGGCCCCTGGGGCGGGACCTCCGGCGGGGCGCGCCCGCCGGGGAGGGAGGAAAGGGGATGGCGGGGGGAACCGCCAGGTGTGTGGGACCTCCCCCTCCGGTTGGGCGTCCGCCGGAAACATAAAAGCGGCGCCGAGTCCCAAGAACTCAGCGCCGCCTAAGAGCATGCGAACGCACGGCTTTACCGCCCTATTCCGCGTCCTTGCTATCCACCCTTGCAAAAGGGTGGGGGAATGGGTATAATAAAGCCCGTGGTGCAGTTCAAACTGCTGTGCTGAGTGGTACGGACACTCGTACAGGGCTGTCGGGCGCTGTCCACGCCCGGCGGCCTGCCGCATTCATGTTTCCGTCCTCTATTGTAACCCGGATTTTCCCAAATTGCAAGGGGTTTCGCCAAAGTCCCCAAAATGCCCCGCCCGTCCTTCAGGACGGGCGGGGCCGTTTTTTCTTCAGAAGCCCTCTACAATGTCCACCAGCTCCTGTCCGATGCGCTTCTGGGCCTCCTTGGTCCCCGCGCCGATGTGGGGCGTGCAGGAGACTGCCGGGTGGGTGGCCAGGGCCCAGTTGGGGTCCTTCTCGCTCATCCACACGTCCAGGCCCGCCGCCCGGACCTTGCCGGACTCCAGGGCCTCCAGCAGGGCCGCCTCGTCCACGTTGCTCCCCCGGGAGACGTTGACGATCACCACCCCGTCCTTCATCTTCGCCAGGGACTCCCGGTCCACCAGGGCCTTGGACCCGCCGGGGGCGCAGAGGATCAGCACGTCGCTGCCCGCCAGCAGCTCGTCCATGGAGACGAATTTCATGGTCTCGCACTCACAGCCCTCGGGCTTGCTGCGGTGGACGGTGGAGAGGACCTTCATGCCCAGGGCCTGGCACTTGGCCCCCGTCAATTGGCCGATGCGGCCGTAGCCGATGACACCGGCGGTCTTCCCGGAGAGCTCGAAGCCCTTGGAGTAGGCCTTCTTCTCCCACTTGTGCTCCCGCATGGTGTGCCCCGCGATGGAGATGTTCCGGGCGCAGGAGAAGAGGAGGGCCATGGCCAGCTCCGCCACGGCGTTGGAGGAGGCCCGGGGCGTGTTCCGCACGGCAATGCCCGCCGTCTCGGCATAGGGAATGGCGATGTTGTCCATGCCCACCCCGGCCCGGATGATGAGCTTCAGGCGGCCACCTTTCGCCGCGTCAATCTGGGGCTCTTTGATTTTGGTTGCGGAGCGGATGATGACGGCGTCGAAGTCCCGCAGGGCGGGGCCCAGGGCGTCGGGCTCATAGAACTGCTCCACCACCTCATAGCCGTCCTCCCGGAGCTTCGCCACGGCGGAGGCGTCCATGCCGTCGGTGACCAATACGCGCTTTAACATGATAAATTCCCCTTTCATTCGTTCTCGGTGCACCCCAGGGGCACCGACAGCGCAAGGGTTCACGCCCATTGGGGGATGGGCGGCGCCGGGTAAATGGCCGGCAGCGGGCTGCCGGCCCCACAGAAGCCCTCCTGTGGGGCCCGGTCCCCTGACCGGGCCATTTCCTCCTGTCTCATCCTTTCTGTCCTGATATCTTACTGGTGCTCCTGCTCATATTTTTTCAGGAACTCCACCAACGCCTCCACGCCCTCCTTGGGCATGGCGTTGTAGATGGAGGCCCGGAGGCCGCCTACGCTCTTGTGGCCCTTGAGATTGTCGAAGCCCGCTTCCTTGCTGGCCGCCACCACGTCCGCGTCCTGCTCTTTGCTGGGCGTGACAAAGGGTACGTTCATGAGGGAGCGGTCCTCTTTCCGGACGGCCCCGGTGAAGAGCTTGGACTGGTCCAGGAAGTCGTACAGGATGCCCGCCTTTTCCACGTTCCGCTTGTGCATCGCCTCCAGGCCGCCGTTCTCCAGGAGGTACTTGAAGACCTTCCCGCAGCAGTAGATGGCCCAGCAGTTGGGGGTGTTGTACAGGGAGTCGTTGTCCGCGTGGGTCTTGTAGCTCATATAGGTGGGCACGAATTTCGGCAGGTCGTCCCGGATCAGGTCCTCCCGGATGATCACAATCGCCATGCCCGCCGGGCCCACGTTCTTCTGCACGCCGCCCCAAATGAGGCCGTACTTGGAAACGTCGCAGGGCCGGGAGAGGAACATGCTAGACTGGTCGGACACCAGAACCTTCCCCTTGGTGTTGGGGAGTTGGAAATAGGTGGTTCCGTTGATGGTCTCGTTTTCGCAGATATAGACGTAGTCCGCGTTGTCCGGGATGTCCAGGTCCGAGCAGTCGGGGATATAGGAGAAGTTCTTGTCGGCGGAGGAGGCCACGATCTTGACCTCGCCGTATTTCTTCGCCTCGGCGATGGCCTTCTTGGACCAGGCGCCGGTCTCCACGTAGCACCCCACCCCGTTTTTCATCAGGTTCATGGGCACCATGGCGAACTGGACGGTGCCGCCGCCCTGGATGAAGAGGACCTTGTAGTTGTCGGGAATGCCCATGAGCTTCCGAAGGTCCGCCTCCGCCTCGTCCCGGATCTGCTGGAAGACCTTGGACCGGTGGCTCATCTCCATGACGCACATGCCGCTCTGGCGGTAGTTCATCATCTCGGCGGCGATCTCCTCCAGCACGGGCTCGGGCATCATGGCGGGGCCGGCGGAGAAGTTATAGGTGCGGCCGTATTTCATAGCGTGTTCCTCCATTCAAAATTTCACAAAATCCGCCCCTCTCGGGGCCGCTTTCCTGGCAATAGTATACAGGATTATTTTGCCAGAATCAACCACATTCCCAAATTTTCTGAAAAAAGGTATACCTTTCTTTTCCCGCCCCCCGCTTGCATTCCCTCAAAAAACCCGGTATACTGTGTTAAGAACGCGTTAAGAACCTCCGCTTCCGGCGGGGGAGGAGGAACGGTATGATATGGGAACGCATCCGGCAGGACCTCCGGGTCCGGTGGGGGCTGACGGCGCTCTACGCCCGGGCCCTGGGGAAGTGGTTGCTGCTGGCCACGGCGGCGGGGGTCTCCTGCGGCTTGGTGGGCACGGCCTTCCACGTGGCGGTGGAGACCGTCACGGAGCTCCGGGGGGAGTACCCCTGGCTGCTGTATCTCCTGCCCCTGGCGGGCCTTGCCATCGTGGGGCTCTACAAGCTGCTGGGCACCGAGGGCCAGGGGACCAACGACATCTTCAACGAGGTCCATGACGGGGGGAACATCTCCATCCTGCTGGTGCCCGCCATCTTCCTGGGCACGGTCTTAACCCACCTGTGCGGCGGCTCCGCCGGGCGGGAGGGGGCGGCCCTCCAGATGGGGGGCTCCTTGGGCTACCGGGTGGGGCGGCTCTTCGGCTTTGACGAGCGGGACCTGCGCATCGCCACCACCACGGGCATGGCGGCCTTCTTCACCGCCCTCTTCGGCACGCCCCTGGCGGCGGCGGTGTTCTCCATCGCCGTGGTCAGCGTGGACGCCTTCTACCACGCCGCCTTTTTCCCCGCCCTCATCGGGGCCCTGGAGGCCTACGGCGTGTCCCGCCTCTTCGGCGTGGCCCCCACGTCCTTCGCCGTGGAGGCCCCGGGCCTGTCCGCCGGGCTTTTGATTCGGGCGGGAGTGCTGGCGGGGCTGTGCGGCGTGCTCTCGGTGGTCTTCTGCGGGACCATCCGCCTGACGGAGCGCCAGCTCCACAAGCGGATTCCCTGCCCCTGGCTCCGGGTCTTCGCCGGGGGCTGCGCCGTCATTGTGCTGACATGGATTTGCGGGACCACGGATTACAACGGCGCGGGCATGCAGGTCATCGCCGCCGCCGTGGAGCAGGGAAGCGTCCGGCCCGAGGCCTTCCTGCTGAAAATTGTTTTCACCGCCGTCACCCTGGGAGCGGGGTTCAAGGGCGGGGAGGTGGTGCCCTCCTTCTTCGTGGGGGCGGCCTTCGGCTGTGCCGCGGGGCCTGTGCTGGGGCTTCCGGCGGGCTTCGCCGGGGCCCTGGGGCTGGTGTCCGTCTTCTGCGGGGCCACCAACTGCCCCCTGGCCTCCATCGCCCTGGCGATTGAGCTGTTCGGAAGCGGCGGCCTGCTGTACTACGCCCTGGCCTGCTGCGTCAGCTACGTCCTCTCCGGCTACGGGGGGCTGTACTCCAGCCAGACGATTCTCCACTCTAAGCTGAAGGGGCGGTATATCAACGTACATACCAACGACGGGCCGGTGGAGAACGACGTGCCGGCAGAAGCGAATCTCCCCCTGTAGGGGCGGACCTATGTGTCCGCCCGCCCCGGCGCTCTGTCCTGCCCCTCAAACACCCGCTTCGCCGCGAAGACGGCGTTCAGCACCCTGGGGAAGCCCGTATAGGGGACGCACTGGAGAAGCGTCTCCACAACCTTCTCCGGCGAAAGGCCCACGTTCAGGGCGGCGTTAAGATGTACCTCCAGCTGGGGCTCACAGCCTCCGGCGGTGAGGAGGCTCGCCAGGGTAATCATCTCCCGCTCCTCCAGGCTCAGCCCCGGGCGGGCGTAGACGTCCCCAAAGGCAAACTCGGCGATGTACCGCCCCAGGTCCGGCGCGACGCCCTCCAGGGAGCGTATGACCGTCTCGCCTCCGCCGCCGTCGATTCTGTCCAGCAGCTCCATGCCCCGTTCAAACCGTGTCTGTTCCATGCTTGCGTTACCTCCTGAAATCAATTGTAACTGGAGCGTAATCCCTAAACCATGGTTTATGTCAAGACTTTTTTCAAGGCGGTGTTCCCTATGACCATCGGCGAGATGTCCCGGCGGACCGGACTGCCGGAGAGCACCCTGCGGTATTACGAGAAGAAAGGACTTCTCCGAGTTCCCCGGGACGGCGGCGGGCGGCGGGACTACGGAGAGGGCGACATCGCCTGGGTCCAATTCCTCCGCCGACTGAAGGAGACCGGGATGCCCCTGAAGGACATCCGCCGCTATTCCGAGCTGCGCTACGCCGGGGAAGGCACCATGCCGGAGCGGCTGGAGATGCTCCGCCGCCACCGGGAATACGTTTTGAACCAGCGCCGCCGGTGGGACGAGTATCTGGAGAACCTGGACGAGAAAATCGGCATCTACGAGCAGTCTACTGAAGGCAGCTCCGGCCCCGCATAAAAACGCGCCTCCCAAGGCATACTGTCCCAAACAGTATCTGCCGCGGGAGGCGTTTTTTCATGACTCAGATTCTGCAAGACACCGGCATGACCGTCCTGACCACCCTGCTGTCCCTCCTGGCCCTGTTCCTCCTCACCAAGCTGATGGGGGCCAAGCAGGTATCCCAGATGACCATGTTCGACTATGTGGTAGGCATCACCATCGGCTCCGCCGCCGCGGAGCTGGCGACGGAGCTGGAGGAGCCCCACAAGCCCCTCACCGCCATCATCGTTTACGGCCTGGCGGCGGCGCTGATCTCCGTCCTGTGCTGCAAGTCCCTCAAGGTCCGCTCCCTGGTCTCCGGGCGGCCCATCGTCCTGCTGGAGGACGGGGTCATCTACCGGGAGAACCTGAAAAAGGCCAAGCTGGACCTGAACGAGTTCTTGACCTACTGCCGCATCGGCGGCTGGTTCGACTTAAGCCAGCTCCAGACGGCGGTCTTCGAGCACAACGGCACCGTCAGCTTCCTGCCGAAAGAATCGGACCGGCCCGCCACCCCGGCGGACCTGAACAAGAATCCCGCCCAGTCCCAGGTCCAGACCCCCTTCGTCATGGACGGAAAGCTGCTCACAGGCAACCTCCGCCAGTCCGGCAAGGAGGAAGCCTGGGTCCACCGGGCCCTGCTCCGGCAGGGCTACCGGGACGAGGGGGAGGTCTTCCTGGCCCTCTGGGGCGGGGGAGAGGATTTGACGGTGTTTCCCATGGACCCGAAGCATAACAAAGAAATGGCCTGAACAGGGGTTCAGGCCCCACAGTGGAGAGGTCTCTTGAGACCAGCCATGTCCCACTGTGGGGCCCGGTCCCCTGACCGGGCCATTTCCCAATTTACTTCCAGGCTCAATGGGCCAGTATAAATTCCTCCAGCTCCTCCGGCGTCTTCACCACGGCCACCGCCCCGGCCTCCTGGAGCTCTCCCGGCGGGGCGTAGCCGAAGAACTCCACCCCGGCGCAGTCCACGCCGCAGGCCCGGGCGCCCAGCACGTCAAATTTCCGGTCCCCCACCATCAAGGCCTGGGCGGGGTCTTTTACCCCCAACTGCCGCAGGGCCTCCCGGACCACATCCTCCTTCTCCCAGTCCCCGTGGGGCGGGCTGCCTACCAGGGCGGAGAGGTGGGGCGTGAAGCCGAACCGGGCGCAGATGGAGACGCAGAGGTTCTCCGGTTTGGAGGAGGCCAGGGCCAGCGTATAGCCCTGGGCCTTCAGTCGGCCCATGACGGCTTCCATGCCCGGGGCCGCCCGGTTCTCGTACTGGCCCACGGGCTCGTAGATCAGGCGGAAGCGCTCCACGGCCTCCGCCGCCTTCTCCGGGCTGTAGCCGCAGAAGCGGATAAAGGAGTCCTGGAGGGGCGGGCCGATGAAGCGGAGGAGGGTCTCCTCCTCCGGCAGGGGGTCGCCGTAGCCCAGGATGGTCTCCCGGACGCAGTGGACGATGCCCTCCCGGGAGTCCGTCAGGGTGCCGTCCAGGTCGAAGAGGATGTAGCGGTACATATCAAATCTCCTCTCAGAATTTGGGAACGATCACGCCCCGGCTGGCCTTGTCCACTTCCAGGGACGGGCCGTCCAGCCGCCGGACCTCCGCCTCGGGCCACAGGGCCAGGAAGTCCTCCACGCCGCCCACGTTGGGCAGGCCGTAAGGCGCGTGACGGTAGTGCATGGGGATCACACAGGCGGGCTTCAGGGCCTCGCAGACGGCCTTGGCCCCCGCCGCGTCGATGGTGTAGAAGCCGCCCACGGGGATCAGCGCCGCGTCCAGAGGGCCAATAGCGGCAATCTGCTCCGGCGAGAGCTGGTGTCCCAGGTCCCCCAGGTGGGCGACGGTGACCCCGCCTGCCGAGAGGATATGGATGGTGTTGTTCCCCCGGAGGGCCCCGCCCTGGTCGTCGTGGAAGGTCTCCACGGTGCGGATGGTGAAGGGGCAGGGAATTCCGGCGGGGACGATCTCCGCCTGGTCCACGGCGTTGTGGTCAAAGTGGCCGTGGCTGCACAGGATCTTGTGGACCGGGAGCCGGAGTTTCCCCGCTTCCCCGCCGTCCCGGGTTACGGTCATTCGAGTCTGGAGCGTCACGGTGTAGCCGCCCTTTGCCTCCCAGCGGGCGCGCTGCTCCCGCTCCGCCGCCCGGGACGCGGTTTCCAGCAGGGGCGGGTAGCCCTCTACGCCGGTGTAGGGGTCCAGCAGGATGGTATAGCCGTCCTGCTCCACAAGGAAACAGGCGTGGCCCAGCCAGGTGAGTTTCATATGTCATTCCTCCTTGCAGATTGTCAAAAATGGGGGGCGGGTAGAACCCGCCCCCTTAGTGTATCAGATTTACGGCTGTTTGTCATCCGGGTTTTTCGACTCGTCCTTCTTCTTCCGCTTGAAGAAACCCTCCCGTTTGGCCCTGGGCTCCTGGAAGGGTCCCGGTCCTCCGAAGGTCTCTCTCCGCCGGGCCTGGGCCCGCTTGGAGGCCTTCACCGCCAGCAGGACGATGAGGGCCAGGAGGACCATCCACGTCCAGTTGTAGGCCAAGTAGATGGCCACATCCTGGAGGAAGTCGCCGAAGCCCTGGAGCCCGCCCACAAAGGCGTTCCCCAGGCGGGTGGCGAAGGTGGGCGGGGCCTCCTCCACCGTGGTGAGGCGCAGCACCTCCCGGAGGCGCACGTCGATGGTGGCGAAGTCCACCAGGGAGTCGTAGTGCCGGAGGGACCCGGTGAGCTGCTCGATCTGGTACTCCGTCTCACTGATGGCGTTTTCCAGGTCGATGATGTCCTCCATGTTTTCCGCCTTAGCCAGCAGCATCTGGAGCCGCTCCATCTTGGTCTTCTGGGTCTCCAGGCGGCTCTCGGTGTCGTAGTACATCTCGCTGATGTTGTCCGCGTTCCGGCTCTGGCTGGTGACGTGGCTGATCTCCCCCACGGTCTTCAGGAAGCCCCGGAACTCCTTGGCGGGGACCCGGACGGTGTAGCTGGCGCTCCGGCTGCCGTCGCCGTAGCTGTCGGCGGAGGCGTACTCCAGATAGCCCCCCAGCTTGTCCACCAGGTCCTCCAGGGCGGCGGTGCAGGCGTCAAAGTCTGTGGTCTCCGCCTCGATCTCGGCGGTGTAGACCATTTTCGCGTTGGCCAGGCGGTCCTCGGTCTGGCCCTCCTCGGGGGCCGCCGACGGCTCCTCGGGGGCCTCGGCGTCTGCCGGGGCGTCGAAGCCGAACTCCATCGTTTGGGATTTCCAGTTCTCTCCGCCGCCGGTGTCATAGGCCGTCTGGCTCTCGCTGGCGCTGGGGGCGCTGTCGGTTCCTCCGCTGTAGCCGCCGCCTCCTCCGCAGCCGGTGAGGGCCAGGGCCGTCAGCGCCGCGGCCAGGAACAGGGCAAGTCCTCTCTTCATCCGTGCATCCTCCTTTTCCGCCCCGTCTTCCAAGCGGGGCTCTTACTTTTATAGACGGATTTCCCCGGGGAAAGGTTCCGCCCCTCCCCGAATTTTTAATCGAACAGGGTCTCCCAGGTCTCCGCCCGGCTGGCCTCGAAGCACATGCGGACCTGCTCCTCCGTGTTTTTCTCCTCCGCCAGGGGCGGCAGGCCCTCCAGGGAGAAATACCCGCTGGCGGTGGTCTCGCTGTTGGGCCGGAATTCTCCGCCCACGGCCTCGCAGAGGACGAAGATCTTGCAGATCTTCCAGGCGTAGGCGGGCCGGTTGTGCTTCTCCCGGTCCTGGACGGCGATGACCCGCCGGGGGATCACCTCCAGCCCCGCCTCCTCCCGGACCTCCTTGGCGGCGTTCTCCAGCACGGAGACATTCACGTCCACCCAGCCCCCGGGGAGGGACCACCGCCCGCTGTTCTCCCGGACCAGGAGGATCCTCCCGTCCCGGAAGACGGCGGCCCGGGTGTCCAGCTTGGGGGTCTGGTAGCCGGTCTCACAGCAGAAGAGCTCCTTCACCTTCTCCAGCGGCAGGTCCGATTGATGGGCCAGCATCTCCGCCGCGATGTCCCGGACCCGCCGGAAGCGCTCGACGTCAAAGGTATCCTTGCTGTAGTACAGTCCCGCCTGGGCCAGGGCCTGGAGCTCCACGGCCCAGTCCAGCCAGGGGGACGCGGGGGATTGCGCTCCCATTGCGCCGCCTCCTTTTGTCTATGAAAACAGGGCCCGCCTTGGGGCCCTGTCCTTCTCCGCTTATTGCAATGCCATCTTTTCCATCAGCGTGGGCTTCTGGGCCTCCCGCTCCTGGCGGGCATAGTCCTCCTGCTGGGACGCCGCCCGGGTGACGGTGTGGGTGGTGCCGCCGGAGACGTAGGACTTGCCGCACTCCGGGCAGATGCCGGTGTGCATGGTCACGCTCTGGCTGACCACCTCCCGGCCCTCCCGCTTGGCCTTGGCCTGCTCCCGGACCACGTGCTCCATCTCATGGCCCCGGACGGCAGAGGCCGCCTGCTCCGGCTTGACGTTGGTGGGGGTCTTGAAGGACACGCCCATGTCGTCGGATCCGTCCTGATACTTCCGCTTCTCGCAGGTCTCGCACTCGCCCTCTTCCATGGCCTCCTGGGCGCTCTCGGCGGCTCCCTGGGCGGGCTTGCCGTCGTCCTCTTCCTTATTCTGGCCGGGGAGGCCGGGGATCTCGTCCTCGTCCTTCTTCTGCCCCGGCATGCCGGGGATCTCCCCGTCGTCCTTCTGCCCCGGGAGGCCGGGGATCGCTTCCTCGTCCTCCTGGCCCGGCAGGCCCGGGAGCTTGGGCGCGCCGTTCTCCAGCACGTCCTCCGCGCCCTCCAGGTCATTCCGGCCCAGGGCGTCCTCCGCCTGGGACAGCCGGCCCTCCAGGGCATTCTTCCGGGCGCCCTCCACGGGGGACAGGCCCTCCTTCCCGGTCTCCACGAAGAGGCCCTCGCCGTTTACCTCCCCGTACTTGGTGCGCATCCGCCCGGCCATGGCCGCCGGGTCGTTCTCCAGACGGCTCGTCAGCTCCGGCAAAGACGCCTCGTCCCGGGACACGGGGCGCACGGGCTTCACCGGCTCCACCGGCGTCTCGGGGGAGGCGCTCTTCCGGGCCGTCAGGACCTGGGCGCCCTTCTGCGCCTGCTGGGCGCTCCTCGCGTTTCTGATGTTTTCCGACAGCCGGGACTGGTAGAAGCTGCCGATTCCGCTCATCCCGAAGCCGCCCACGCCGGAAATTCCACCGACCATACGATCACCTCATATCTGAATTCCCATCAAGAGACAATTTTACAGGTACAGTATACCAATTCCCCCGCCAAAGCGCAAGCCCCATTTTTAACTTTTTCGGGACAAAAAACGCCGCCGGGGAGCCCCCCGGCGGCGCTGCCGTTTTTCAGTATCCGAAGATCATGTCCCGGCGGATCTCCGCCAGGGAGTGGGCCCCGCACATGGCCATGGCGTCCGCCAGCTCGGCCTTCAGCTTGTCCACGTAGACCCGGACGCCCTCGGCCCCCCCGCCGTAGACCATGTTCACGAAGGGCCGGCCGATGAGCACCGCGTCCGCCCCCAGGGCCAGGGCCTTGAAGACGTCCAGGCCGGAGCGGATGCCGCCGTCCACCAGGATGGTCATCCTCCCGCCCACGGCGTCCGCGATGGCGGGGAGGACCTCGGCGGTGGCGGGGCACTGGTCCAGCACCCGGCCCCCGTGGTTGGAGACCACGATGCCGCTGGCCCCGGCCTCCAGGGCCTTCTCCGCCCCCCGGACGGTCATGACGCCCTTGAGGATGAAGGGGGTGCCCTCCAGCGATTCCACGATCTCCCGGAGCTCCGCCACGGTCTTGCTGCCCGCCGGGGGCTGGAGGTTCTTCAGGAAGGGCAGGCCCGCCGCGTCGATGTCCATGGCCACGGCGAAGGGCTTCGCGGGCTTGATAAGGGCCAGCTTCTCCCGGATGGTCTCGATGTTCCAGGGCTTCACCGTGGGCACGCCCCGGCCCCCCTGCTTTTTCAGGGCCTCCGCCGCGCCCTCCATGACGGCGGGGTTCGTCCCGTCCCCGGTGAAGGCGGCAATGCCGGCCTCCGCACAGGCGGCGACCAGAATGTCGTTATAGGCCAGATCGTCGTACTTGTCCCCGTAATGGAGCTGCATGGCCCCCACGGGGGCGGCGAAGACGGGCAGGTCCACCCTCTGGCCGAAGAGGGCGAAGGAGGTGTCCACGGGCTTGTTCTCGCAGATGGTATCCATGTTGACACAGAGCTCCTGCCACTTCTGGTAGTTGCGGATGAAGCCGGTGCCGATGCCCTTGGCCCCGGGGCCGGGGATGGTGTTCCGGCAGCCCAGGCCGTTGCAGGTGGGGCAGGACTTGCAGTGGGGGCCCATGCAGGTACGGGCGGCTTGCAGGACTTCCTGATAGGTCATGGCTGTTTCCTCCAGATATGTCAAAATTTTCAGGCTTGCTTGATAAGCCGATTGTACAGGAAACCGGGGAGAAAGGCAAGGGGGGAACGGCCCGGCGCCGGATTTCATAGACTGTTAACGGTGATAACTATGAAAAATCCAAACTGCGATCCCCTGGCCCTGACCACCGCCGTCAATACCCTGGCGGTGGCCATCGCGGGGCGGCTGAACGACGAAGAGCTGGACCTGGTGGCAGCCATCCTGGTCCAGCTGGGGGACACCCTGGCCACCATCAGCACCCAGCGGGCCATTTGCTCCCGCTGATTTACCCCTCCAGCAGGCGCTTTGCAATGTCCACATTCCCCCGCTCCAGCTCCCGGAGCTTCCGGACCGCCTCCGCCTGGGCCTGCTTGTCTCCGGCCTGGGCGGCGGCTTTGTCAATCATGGCCTTCAGGTTCTCCTCCGTCAGGGCCTCCAGGTCCGTGAAATTCTCCTGCCCGATATACCGCAGGAAGGAGGAGACCTTGGGGTCGTAGACCACCCCCGCCAGGGGGATGCCCCGCCCGGCGGCGAAGATCAGGGCGTGGAGCCGCATGGACACCACCAGCTCCATCCGGGACAGGGCCCCGATGATGGTCCCGGCGGCCCCGGCGTCGTCCAGGAAGTAATGGGGCACGTCCCCCAGGAATTTTGCCGCCTCCCGGGCGGCGGAGGGGTCCTGGCCCTTCTCCACCGCCGTGAAGACGGGAATGAGGCCATAGCGCTCCCAGGCGTACCGGGCCCCGGCGGCGAAGACCGGGGCCTTCTCCTGGAAGCCCGGCCAGGGCCGGAGGGCAAAGCAGATGAACCGCTCCCCATGGGGCGGGATGCCCGCCCGGTGGAGGACGCTGTCCGTCTTCTCCTCCGCCGCCGGGGAGAGGGTCAGGGCCGGGTCCGCCGTCAACAGAATCTCCGGCTTGTCCACGCCCATGGATTTCAGCTCCTCCAGGGAGTCCGGCTCCCGGAGGGTGATGACGTCCACATTCCGGTTCAGCACCTTGGCCGCCAGCTTCCGGTGGTTCCCCCGGGTGACGGGGCCGATGCCGCAGCCGTACATCTGCACCTTGCAGCCCGCCCACCTGGCGGCCCGGATATTCATCAGGTAGAACCACAGCGACCGGCGGGAGGTCACGTCCTGGATGAGGCTTCCGCCGCCGTTGATATAGAGCCTTGCTTTCTTCATGGCCCCCAGCCAGCCGGGGAGGTCCATTCGGCTGACGGAGCGGACCCGGTAGGCCAGGCGAGTGGACTTGGGATTCTTGGAGATCACCGTCACGGGCATATCGGGGTCAATGGACCGCATCTCCCCCAGGACGGCCTCCAGAATCGCGTCGTCCCCGGCGTTGCCCCGGCCATAGGCCCCGCAGATCACCGCGCCGTCCCGGGCCCGCTTGGGCCGGGCGTGGCGGCGGAGAATCTCCCCGTAGATATAGAGCTGGGTCTCCACGGTCTTCTCAATGGAAAACTGGGCGGAGGCCTTCTCGAAGAGCTTCTCCCCCACCTCCCGCCGGAGGGCCGGGTCGTTCCCCAGGGCCGCCAGGCGCTTCCCCAGGGTTTTCCAATCCCGGGGGGTGAACAGGTAGCCGTTGACCCCGTCGTCGATGAGGTAGGGGATGCCCCCCACGGCGGTGGAGATGGTGGCCAGGTGGAACCGGGCCCCCTCGGTGAGGGCGTAGGAGAAGGTCTCCGACAGGCTGGTCAGCACGTTGATATCCAGGGCGCTGTAAAAGCGGTCCATGCCCCCGCTGATCCACCCGGCGAAGGTGACCTGCCGTTCCACGCCCAATTCCCGGGCCAGATTCCCCAGCTTTTCCCGCTCCTCGCCGTCTCCGGCGATTACTAATCGTAGTTTTTCACAGGATTTATACGCTTCGGCAAAACCCCGAATGAGGGTGGACATGTCTTTCACGGGGTTCAGCCGGGCGGCGATGCCCACGACGACGGAGTCCGCCTCCACGTCCGCCCCCAGGGAGCGGAGGTAGGGGAGCCGGTCCCCCTGGTCGGGGGCGGGGGTGAAGTCGATGCCGTTGTAGATGGCGTAGAACCGGTCCGCCGGGAAGCCCCGGGAGATCAGCAGGTCCACCATGGCGTCGGACACGCCGATGCGGTAGTCCAGCCGCCGGAGGGCCCAGGTGTTGATGACCCCGAAGGTACACCGGGCCAGGGGGCGGCCCATGTAGTCGATTTTGTAATCGCTGTGGATGGTGGTGACCACCGGCAGGCCCGTCACCCCCCGGAGGAGGGCCCCGATCATGTTGGCCCGGGCCCCGTGGCAGTGGATGAGCTGGAAGCCCTCCCGGCGGATGTAGTCCGCCAGCTCCCGCCGGATTTTGAAAATGTGGTTGCCGCCCATAATCTTGGTCGGAATCCCCAGGGACCGGGCCTCCTCGGCGAAGGGGCCGTCCCGGAAGCAGACCAGCTGGGCGGTGATGGTTTCGTTCAGGTGCTGGAGGAGGCTCAGCACGTGGGTCTTGGCCCCGCCGGAGTCCCCGCCGCTGATGAGGTGAATGACCTTCATGGCAAATATCCCCTTGTGATTTTGTGAAAGGTATTATATAATATTTTCCGGGCCTTGTCCAGAACGGGCCCATGAATCCAAAAGAAGACGGGCCCCGGGCCCGTTACGGAGGTCTGGCATGGAACAGAAGAAAGCATTCCGCATTGGGAAATTCAACATCATTGACGTCATCGCCGTGATCCTGCTTCTGGCGGTGGTCCTGTACGGCGCGGTCCGCGTCCTGAACCGGGGCGGGACCATCGAGGTGCCCACCATGGAGATCACCTACGTGGTCCGGGTCCAGAACGTGGCGGCGGAGCTGTACGAGAATTCAAAGGAAAACCTGCCCTCTCCGCTGATGGCCTCCGGGGCCCGGCTGAACGGGCGCATCGAGTCCGTGGAGGCCACCCCCTGGCTGGAGCTGGGGCCCGACGGGCAGTGGCACGAGGACCCGGACCATGTGAACCTGTACTTCACCTGCAAGGCGACCGTCCCCAAGGAGGAGGTCATGACCACCAAGGTGGGAGAGCAGGAGGTCCGGATTGGGAAGACGGACTACATCATGAAGAGCGAGACCGTGGAGTTCCAGAACGGGACGGTCATTGACGTCCAGTGGGGAGACTGAGATGAAAAGGATTCTTGCGCTGGCAGTCCTGCTGGCCCTGCTGGCGGGGTGCTCCGCCGAGGCGGCGCCCTCTATGTATATTGAGCCCGCCCAGCTGGACGAGAAGGAGGAGGCCGTGGCCAAGCTGCTGGGGGCGGACACGGACCAGCACCTGTTCGACGTGGTGCTGGACGGCACGGCGAAAACCGTCAGTGTCAACACCTATGTGCTGAAAGACGGCAAGTGGGAGCTTGTCACCGGCGGCGGGGGCATGGCCTTGAAAGAGGGCGTGAAGCAGGGCCGCATGGCCTTCGGCTTCGAGGACCTCCGGGGCGTGTGCCGGGAGGCCGTCCAGTTCGGGAAGGACTTCACGGCGGTGAAGTACGGTTCTTCGGAGGGGTATGACGATACCTTGGGCCGGGCAATATCCTTCCTCTCCGACCGGACGGAAATCGTCTACGGGCAGGAAATCCCCCTGGCGGTGCAGATTAACACGGGCCTCAATAAAATTGTCAGCTACAACCCGGAGTATTTCTTCCAGCCGGAGGAGTATGAGAAGCTGGGCTATGAGCATGTGTACGCTCTGACGGTGACGTTCAGCCAGGAGACGCTGTCCTGAGCCCTTGTCCTGAAAAACAAAACCCCCGGCGGGCCTTGGGATGGTCCGCCGGGGGTTGTATTCTACCGGAACTGCCCTGCCCCCTGGGGAATGGCCCGGTCAGGGGACCGGGCCCCACAAAGAGAGTGCATACTCCTATTCAGGCAGAATCCACTGTGGGGGCAGGGAATTTTGCAATGGTAAGAGTCCCTGTAGAAACAGGGGTCCCTGTGGGGCCTGCACCCCTGTGCAGGCCATTCCTCCGGGACTGCCATGCTTCCAGAGGAACAGGCGGCTCCTTTACAGCATACATTTCCCCCGGGCCATGTACTTCCCCTGGGGCGTGCCGAACAGCACGTTGCCGCTCTCCACGGCAAGCCGCCCCCGGAGCCAGACCTGCCGAATCCCGCCGTCGGTGGCAAAGCCCTCGTAGGGGCTGTACCCGGCGGCGGAGGCGCAGTCCTCGGCCCGGATCACATGCCCGCCGCTGGGATCGTAGACCACGATGTCCGCGTCGGACCCGGGCTGGAGAATCCCCTTCCGGGGGAAGAGGCCGTAGAGCCTCGCCGGGTCCTCGCTCAAGACCTGGCACATCCGGGCCACGCTGATCCTCCGCTTGGCCACGCCCAGGGACCACATGAGCTCCCCCCGGGTCTCCACGCCGGGGAGGCCGCCGGGGATCCTGGTGAAGTCCTCCCGGCCCAGTTCCTTCTGCTCCAGGGTGAAGGAGCAGTGGTCCGTGGACACCGTCTGGATGTCCCCGTGGCGCAGGGCCTTCCAGAGGATCTCCTGCTCCTTTTTATCCCGCAGGGGCGGGGCGCAGACGTACCGGGCCGCTTCGGAGAAGTCCTCCTGGAAATACAGGCTCTCGTCCAGGGCCAGGTACTGGGGGCAGGTCTCCACGTAGACCGTCTGTCCCCGCTTCCGGGCCCGCCGGACCTCCTCCAGGGTCTCGCCGTTGGTGAGATGCACGATGACCACCGGGGCCTGGGCCGCCTGGGCCACGCGCAGGAGCCGGGCCACGGCCTCCGCCTCCAAGAACGGCGGGCGGGTCAGGGGATGGCTGGCAGGGGACAGCTCTCCCGCCGCTTTCTTTTCCGCGATGAGGCCGTCGATGACACCGGCATTCTCGCAGTGGACGCCGCAGATTCCCCCCAGGGCCTTCAGCTCCTTCAGGGCGAAGTAGAGATCCCGGTCCCCCAGCAGCATGGCCGGGTAGGTCATGTACATCTTAAAGGACGAGATGCCCTGGGCGAACATCTCCGGGAGCTCCGCCCGGATGCCCTCGTTCCAGTCGTCGATGGTCATGTGAAACCCGTAGTCGCAGAAGGTCTTTCCCCCGGCCTTCTCCCGCCAGCGGGAAAGGCCCGAGGCCAGGGACTCCCCCTTGTCGGGACAGGCGAAGTCGACGACGGTGGTGGTGCCCCCCCGGAGGGCCGCCCGGCTGCCCGAGGCGAAGCCGTCGGCGGTGACGGTGCCCGCCACCTCCAGGTCAAAGTGGGTGTGGGCGTCGATGAAGCCGGGGAAGAGGACGCAGCCGGCCACGTCAATGACCCGGTCCGCCTCTCCCTTGAGCCCCCGGCCCAGGGAGACCACCTTCTCCCCCTCCACCAGCAGGTCCGCCCGCCGGACGCCCCTGCCGGACACCACGCTGCCGCCCTTGAACAGTGTGCGCATAGATACCCCTCCGTTCCACAGTATAATGACAGGACCAGTATAGCACATCTTCCGGAGTATGGCGAAAAAATTTTTTCCCGCCGGGAGGATTTTGCGCTTTCTATTTGGAAAAAATGTGCTATAATAGCTCTCAGGAAGGGGCGGCGGCCAGTCCGCCCTTGAAAGAAGAGGAGGTAAAAGAATGCAGACTAAGAAGTTCCTGTCCCTGCTGCTGGCGCTTGTGATGATGTTCTCCCTGACCGTCACCGCCAGCGCCGAGGAGGAAGCGAAGCCCCTGGAGGGCCAAATCGTCATCCTCCACACCAACGACGTCCACGGGGCTGTCGGCAGCTATGCCAAGGTGGCGGCCCTGAAGCAGTCCTTCCAGGACGCGGGGGCCTACACCCTGCTGGTGGACGCCGGCGACTACATCCAGGGCGACCCCACCGTCAGCGTCTCCCAGGGCAAAACGGCCATCGAGCTGATGAACCTGGCGGGCTATGACGCGGCCACCATCGGAAACCACGAGTTCGACTACGGCTACGCCAACTTCAAGGAAATCTCCAAGGACGCGAAATTCCCCATCGTCTCCGCCAACCTCCAGTATAACGGCAAGGTGGAAAGCGCCCACACCGTCTTCACCGCCCCCGGCGGAGAGAAGATCGGCGTCTTCGGCCTGACCACCCCCGAGGTGGGCACCAAGGCCCATCCCGCCAAGATCAAGGGCGTCACCGTCCTGGGCTATGAGAAGATGTTCGAGTGCGCCCAGGCCGAGGTCAAGGCCCTGGAGGACGAGGGCTGCGACTACATCGTGTGCCTGGCCCATCTGGGCATTGAGGACGAGTCCACCGGAAACCGCTCCATCGATCTGCTGGAGAAGGTCACCGGCATCGACGTGCTGATTGACGCCCACTCCCACTCCACCATCGAGGAGACCGCCGAGGCCGCCGGAGAGACCGTGGAGACCCTGCCGGAGCAGGGAAGCATCGTCAAGGGCGAAACCGCCACCGTCGCCGTGGAGGCCGGAAAGACCCTGGTCACCTCCACCGGCACCAAGCTGGCCAACGTGGGCGCGGTAATGCTGTCCGAGGACGGTTTCTCCGCCCGGAACATCCCCGTCGAAGCTGTCACCCTGGACGGCGTGAAGGAAGTGGCCGACCGGGCCGCCGCCATCCAGAAGCAGATTGACGACGACTATGGCACGGTCTTTGCCAAGACCGAGGTCCTGCTGAACGGCGAAAAGGCCCCCGGCAACCGCACGGAAGAGACCAACCTGGGCGACCTGATCACCGACGCCCTGGTCTGGGGCTCTGAGAAGAACGGGGAAACCGTGGACGCGGCCGTGACCAACGGCGGCGGAATCCGGGCCCCCATTGCCGCCGGCGACATCACCAAAAAGGACGTGAACACGGTCCTGCCCTTCGGCAACACCCTGAGCATCGTCAAGGTCACCGGCGCCGAGCTGCTGGAGGCCCTGGAAGCCTCCACCTTCTCCACTCCCGAGGCCATCGGCGGCTTCCCCCAGGTCAGCGGCATTGAGTTCACCGTGGACACCGCCAAGGAGTTCAAGGCCGGCGACCTGTATCCCGGCTCCACCTACCACAAGCCCGCCTCCATCGAGCGTGTGACCATCACCTCCGTGGGCGGCAAGGACTTTGACGAAAAGGCTGAGTACGCCATTGCCACCAACGACTTCATGGCCGCCGGAGGAGACACCTACTACGCCTTCGCCTCCGCCAAGACCAACTACGATCTGGGCCTGCCCATGGACGAGGTCCTGATGGACTACATCAAGGAAGAGCTCAAGGGCGTCGTCACCGCCGAAGCCTACGGCGAGCCCGCGGGCCGCATCACCATTGAGGCCGCTCCCGCCGAGGAAGCCCCCGCCGAGGAGCCCGCCCCTGTGGAAGAGCCCGCTCCCGAGCCGGAGCCCGCCCCTGCCCCGGAGCCGGTTCCCGAGCCCGCTCCCGAGCCCGCTGAGGAAGTCACCCCCGCTCCCACTGTGGCCGAGGGCGACTACGTGGTCAAGTCCGGCGACTGCCTGTGGAGCATCGCTCAGAAGACCTACGGCACGGGCCGCCAGTGGACCGCCATCTATGAGGCCAACAAGGCCGCCATCAAGAACCCCAACGACCTGCGCATCGGCCAGGTCCTGGTAATCCCCGCCGCGTAAGCGGAGATTTTTCCCGGCATTAGAAAAGGCGCTCAGAGCAATGCTCTGAGCGCCTTTTTTATCGGTCAATCAATTTCCCCAGCAGGGGCTCAAAGTCCACGCCCTCCCGGAGGGGCAGGCCCTGCTCCACCGTCCGCACGGCGCACGCGTGGATGAAGTCCACCGCCAGGGCCGCCGCGTCCCGGAGGGAGTCCCCCCGCATCAGCGCCCCCGTCAGCACGCTGGCGAACACGTCCCCGGTGCCGTGGAGGGGGTGGGCCACAAAGTCCGTCTGGACGGCCTCCGCTCTTCCCGTCTGGGCGTCGAAGCACATGGCCCCGGTCCGCCCGGGGGCCAGCGCCGCCCCGGTGAGGGCCACGGAGCGCTTTCCGCCCAGGCTCAGCTCCTTCGCAAGCTCCCGGAGGGCGGCCTCGTCGTGGAGGGCCCGGCCTCCGTCCAGAAGATCCTTGTAATCCCGGCCCAGGAGGAACGCGGCCTCGGTGAGGTTGGGGGTGATGACGTCCGCCAGCTCCGCCAGGCGCTCCATCCCGGCGCACATGGCGGGGGTGTAGGTCTGGTAGGCCTTGCCGTCGTCCCCCATGACGGGGTCCACCACCACCAAAGTGTCCGGCCCCCGGAAGGCCCGGATGAAGTCCGCCACAATGCCGATCTGCCGCTCGCTGCCTAAGAAGCCGCTGTAAATGGCGTCGAACTTCAGACCCAGGGATTTCCAGTGCTCCGCCACCCGGGGCAGCTCCTCTGTCATATCCAGGAAGGTAAAGCCGGTGAAGCCCCCGGTGTGGGTGGAGAGGAAGGCCGTGGGCAGGGGGCAGCACTGGACCCCCATGACGGAGAGGATGGGAATGACCTCGGTCAGGGAGCAGCGGCCAAAGCCGGAGAGGTCGTGGATGACGGCGGCGCGGGGTGTCGGCATAACGGGGCCCTCTTTTCATTGCGTAATGGGGACATTTTACAATAGTTTGGAGGAAAGCGCAAGGGTGAAAAAAGGGGCTGGACGGCGGGCGGCGGGGTGTGGTATAATCAGTTCTGGTTTTAATGCGCGCCCGTGGTGAAATTGGCAGACACGATGGATTTAGGTTCCATTCCGGCGACGGGTAGGGGTTCAAGTCCCCTCGGGCGTACCAAACAGGGAGACACGTCTTTGACGTGTCTCCCTGCTTTCCTCGTGGTATCAAAAGGCTTCTTTCAGCCGTTTGTATCCAAATCAACAATTCGCAGCGTCTTCCCAAGCGGGGCCAAAACTTTGAGAACCGTGCTTAAATTCGGCGTTGTCGTTCCATTTTCCATCCTGGCAATGACCGGCTGTTTTACCCCGCTCATCTCCTCCAGTTTTCTTTGGGAAATCCCGCGCTCCTGTCTAGCCTGGATAAGTTCGCCAATCAGGGCCACGCGCAGATCGCTTTCCTCAATTTCCTCCCGCGTAAAGATTTGCCCTCTGACTTCCTCCCATGTGGGGCCAATGGAACTATAAGTTTTCATAGTAATTACTCCTATAATCGCATCGATAGGCTGCTCCGGCGTTCCCAGGCGGTGGAATCTTCCTCCGGGACGTCCCGCGCTCAGGGGGCCTCCAGCAGCCTTATTACAGTAATGCCAAGGGAACCGTCAATCAGGCTCCTGCATGCGGGCCAGAAAATCGGCCTGCTCGCGCTTGGCTTTCTCAATCTCACGCTTCGGCGTTTTTTGCGTCTTCTTCATAAAATGATGAAGAAGTACATATTGTCCGCCTACCGCACAAACAAATAAAATCCGATCCCGGAGCGGACGCAGCTCCCAGATTTCGCCGTCCAAATGCTTTACGTAGTTTTCCGTCAATCCCTCCGTTCCATACCGCCTCAGCAGCTCGATATAGTCGCCTATCTTGTTCAGCTTGATCCGGCTGTCTTTGCTTTTCTCCGACGCCAGCTCCTCCAGATAGTCCAGGACAGGACAGCGTCCGTTTTGGTCCCGGTAAAAAATGATGTCGCGCACAGCAGAACACCACCTTTCTGTTCTTACTATACACAAAAGTTATCGACATGTCAATACTTTAAAGTTATCGCCGCAAAAATTTTCCCGGCATCAGGAAGCCCCCTCCATCCTCTCCATCTCCCGCAAAGCCCGGAGCTGGATGGGGACGGCGCACAGCACGGTCAGGATGTCCGACGCCGACTGGGTCATCTCCACGCCGGTCAGCCCCAGGGCGTGGGACAGGAGATACACCAGGGGGATGAAGAAGATCCCCTGGCGGGACATGGCGATGAAGGTGGCTCCGGCGGTCTTGCCGATGGTCTGGAGCATCATGTTGCTCATGACAATCCACCCGGAGAGGCACAGCGTCACGCACTGGAACCGGAGGGCCATGGACCCGATCTGAATGACCTCCGGGTCGTCCCGGAAGAGGGCGATGAGCTGGGGCGCGAAGGCGAAGCCCAGGGCGCTCACCGCCAGGAGGAAGCCGGTGGAGGTCTTCACGCAGAACCAGAAGCCCTCCTTCACCCGGCGATAGAGCTTCGCGCCGTAGTTAAAGCCGCACACCGGCTGGAAGCCCTGGCCGAAACCGATCATGGCGGAGGCGCTGAACATCATGACCCGCTGGACCACGCCCATGGCGGCGATGGCCGCGTCCCCGTAGGGCCCGGCGGCCCGGTTCAGGCAGATGGTCGCCACGCTGGCCAGGCCCTGCCGGGCCAGGGAGGGCAGGCCGCCCCGGACAATTTGGACATAGTAGGGGAGCTTCAGCTGGACCCGGGAGATGTGGATGTGGAGGTTGCCCCCCTTGGCGCAGCCCGCCAGCAGCAGACAGAAGCTGACGAACTGGCTGATAATGGTGGCCCAGGCGGCCCCGGCCACGCCCAGATCGAAGGTGAAGATCAGCAGGGGGTCCAGGCCGATGTTCAGCACCGCGCCGCTGGCGATGCCCACCATGGCGTAGGCCGCCGAGCCCTGGTAGCGCAGCTGGTTGTTCAGCACCAGGGAGGAGGTCATCCAGGGGGCCCCGAAGAGGATCACCCGGAGGTAGGCCTTGGTATAGGGCAGGATGGTGGCGGTGGACCCCAGGAGCATGGCCAGGGGCTCCAGGAAGAGCTGGCCCAGGACGCAGATCCCCGTCCCCGCCGCCAGGGCGGAGAAAAAGCCCGTGGCGGCCATGTTGCTGGCCTCCTCATAATTCTGCTTCCCCAGCTCCCGGGAGATGAAGTTGCCGCTGCCGTGGCCGAAGAAGAAGCCCACGGCCTGGATGATGGCCATGAGGGAGAAGACCACGCCCACGGCCCCCGTGGCGCTGTTGCTCTTCAGCATCCCCACGAAGAAGGTGTCCGCCATATTGTAAAAGGAGGTCACCAGCATGCTGATGATGCAGGGCAGGGCCAGCCGGCAGATCAGGCGGCTGACCGGGGTCTCCGTCATCTGAAGGAATTTCTGTTCCTGCTTTTCGTCCAAGTGGTCGTCCATATCGGGGCCCGCCTTTCTCTCTGTTCAGTATTTACCTCCAGTATAACATGGCCTGTCCCGGAACGGAAGCGGGATTTTGAAAAAGAAACACCGGGACGGCGGGCGGCGCATAGGATGGAACAGGTCCCCGGAGGGGACCAATTTCCAGGAAACGAGGGATTCCCTTTGCGTATCAACGAAGCCTATGAGCACGCGGCCATCATCCCCTGCCCGGGGGACGAGGCCGGGAACTGCAACTGCAATAAAATCGTTACACAGTGCGTGGACGTCACCGCTCCGGTGACCCTGATCCCCACCGCCTCCCTGGGCACCGTCACCGTGTCCTGTCAGGGCGTGCCCGTGGTGAACTGCATCCCCGACCCCTGCGGGACCTCCAGCACCATCACCGTCACCCAGCGGGTCTGCGTCACCATCCCCGTGCGCTACGACGTGAGCATGAACACCGGCGACCCCACCATCTCCTGCGCGGAGGCCGGGACCCCCTGCGGCTGCAAGGGCTGAAACCGAAGAAAAACGCTCAGCCGTTTTTACGGCTGAGCGCTTTTTTTACTGCTCCGCTAAGAGCCTCAGGCCCTCCAGGTAGCCCTGGACCCCGCGGCCCCGGATGCTGCCCACGCAGGCCTCCCGGATGTAGGACACATGGCGGAAGGCCTCCCGCTTCTCCGGGTCGGAGATGTGGATCTCCACCGTGGGGATGCCCACGGACTTCACCGCGTCCAGCAGGGCGACGCTGGTGTGGGTGTAGGCCCCCGGGTTGATGAGGATGCCGTCCACCTTGTCGAAATAGGCCTGCTGGATGGCGTCCACCAGGTCCCCCTCGTGGTTGGACTGGAAGAAGGAGACCGCCACCCCCAGCTTCTCCGCCTCGGCGGTGATGAGGTTCTCCAAATCTACATAGTCCGTGTTGCCGTAGATCTCCGGCTGGCGAATACCCAGCAGATTCATGTTGGGCCCGTTGATCACCAGGATGCTCTTCTTTTTACTGCTCACAAAAATCCCTCCAAATGCGCCCGGCGGTCTCCTCCGGGCTCTTGTCGTTCCAAATGTCCGCGTCCGCCGCCGCCTCGTACAGCGGGCCCCGGAGGCGCTCCATCTCCTCCAGCTTCCCGGCCTGGGAGAGGGGGCGGCCCGCCGTGGGCAGATCCTCCAGCCTCCGGCAGAGCCGGTAGATCCGGCCCGTGCGGCGCATGGCGGTCCGGTTCTCCTCCCGGAGGACGGCCCCGCCGCCGGTGGCGATGATCTGGCCGCTTTTGGCGCAGGTCTCCGCCAGGACCTGGGCCTCCAAGTCCCGGAAGGCCCCCTCGCCCTCGGAGGCGAAAATCTCCGGGATGGGCTTCCCGGCCCTTTTGACGATCTCCCCGTCCAGGTCCACGAAGGGCTTGCCGGAGAGGCGGGCCAGCTCTTGGCCCACGGTGGTCTTGCCGCTGCCGGGCATGCCCACGAGAACCAGGTTGGTCATGTCCCGCCGGAGCTTGGCGGTGATTTTTTCCGTCTCGCCGTCGGGGATGGTCTTGTCAAAGAACAGCTCCTCCGCCCGCTTGGCCTGGTGGACCAGCATGGGGAGCCCCCCGGCATGGCGGATGCCCAGCCCCTCCGCCTGGAGCAGCAGGTTCGTCCGCCCGGGGTTGTAGATCACGTCCGCCGCGGCCTCCAGCTTGGGCAGAAGCCGCAGGTCCACGGGGGCCCCGTCCATATGGGGCCACATGCCCACGGGGGTGGTGTTGATGAGGACCTCCGCGTCCCCGTGGCGGTCCGCCAGGTTTTCGTAGCTGTCCGGGCCGGAGCGGGAGACCACCACGATTTCCCGGGCCCCTTCCGCTCTCGCCGCCGCCCGGGCGGTGAGGGAGGCCCCGCCGCTGCCCAGGATGAGGACCTTTTTCCCCTTGAGGGAGATGCCCGCCCGGCGCAGCATGTAGAGGAAGCCGTCGATGTCCGTGTTATATCCTACCAGCTTCCCGTCCCGGCGGACCAAAGTGTTCACACTGCCAATGGCCTCCGCCGCCGGATCGATTGCGTCGCAGTATTGCATGACCTCCCGCTTGTAGGGGATGGTGACGTTGAGCCCGCCGACGTCCTCCCGCCGGAGGAAGTCCCCCAGGGCCTCCGGCTCCAGCTCGATGAGGCGGTAGCCCTCGCAGCCCAGGGCCCTGTGAATGGGCGCGGACCAGCTGTGACCCAGGGTCCGGCCCAGGAGGCCGTAGATCTTTTCCATGGCCTCAGACTTCCGCGTAGTGGCCCAGGAAGTGGAACTGGGCGCAGCTCCGCTCCATCTCCTCCAGCATCGCCAGGACGCTGGGGTCCCGGAGGTCCGCCTCCAGCTCGATGAAGAAAATAAACTCGAAGTCGCTGCCGGAGACGGGGCAGGACTCCAGCTTCGTCATGTTGATGTCCAGGGCCGCCAGCTTGGAGAGCATCTCGTACAGGGCGCCGGGCTTGTTCTCAAAGGCGATGATCAGGCTGACCCGGCTGGCCCCGGCGTAGATGACCGGGTCCTTGGCCACGCAGATGAAGCGGGTGTAGTTGTTGTCGCTGTTCTGGATTTTGTCCGTGACGCACTCCAGGCCGTACAGGGCCGCGCAGGGGTGGGAGGAGATGGCGGCGGCGTGCTTGTTCCCCGACTCGGCCACCAGCTTCGCCGCAGCGGCGGTGTTGTCGCAGGGGATGACCTTGACCCCCTTGAGCCCGTCCAGGAAGCGGCTGCACTGGCCGATGGCCTGGGGGTGGGAGTAGATTTCCGTGATGTCCTCCAGCCTCACCCCCGGCAGGGCCAACAGCTCATGGCGGATGCACAGGCGGGTGGAGCGGACGATGGTGAGGCTGTGGTCCTGCAAAAGCTCGTAGACCGCCCGGACGGAGCCGTTGGAGCTGTTCTCAATGGGCAGCACGCCGAACTTGCAGAAGCCCGCCTCCACGGCGGAGACCACGGCGTCGAAGCTCTTCACGTACATGATACTCCCCCGGGGGAACATCTTGTCGCACGCCGCCTGGGAGTTGCCCCCCTCGATGCCCTGGCAGGCCACCAGGCCCGTCTGGGGAAACAGCTCATCCCGGTTCTCCAGGCAGGCCCGGACCCGGGCCCCCACCTTCGTGGGCGCGTCGATGAGCTCCGCCTGGCGGGACCGGGCCAGCTCAAAGAGGGTGGAGAAGAGGTGGTAGGCGTAGCGCTCCCGGGTTCCGGCGTTCTCCGTCACCTTGGCCAGGACGGCCCGCTCCCGCTGCTTGTTCAAAATGGGAAGATGGTGCTCGTTCTTATAGGCGGCGACTTCCTCCGCCAGGTCCATGCGCTCCAGGAAGAGCTTCAGCAGCTGGTCGTCTACCGCGTCAATCTTGGCGCGGATATCAGAAAGTTCCATGGTTTCCCTCCAATAGCATATCCAAAAGTACGGCGGCGGTCACCGCCTCCACCACCGGGACGGCCCGGTGGGCAACGCATGGGTCGTGCCGCCCGTGAATGGTCAGGTCCGTGTTCTCCAGCTTCGAGAGGCTGATCGTCCTCTGGGCCTTTCCGATGGACGGCGTGGGCTTCACCGCCGCCCGGAGCACCAGGGGCATGCCCGTGGTGATGCCCCCCAGAACGCCCCCGGCGTGGTTGGTCTCCGCCCGGACACAGCCGTCCTCCACGGTAAAGGGGTCGTTATTCTCGGAGCCCCGCAGGGCCGCGGCCCGGAAGCCCTCGCCGAACTCCACGCCCTTGACGGCGGGAACGCCGAAGAGGGCCGCCGCCAGCCGGTTCTCCACGCCGCCGAACATGGGGTCCCCCAGCCCGGCGGGCAGGCCGACGGCGGCGCACTCGATGACGCCCCCCACGCTGTCCAAATCGTTTTTCGCCGCCAGAATGGCGGACCGCATCCGCTCCCCGGCCTCCTGGTCCAGGACGGGGAAGGGCCTGGCGGCGACCTCCTCAAACAGCTCCGCCGTGGGCCGCAGGGGGAAGCGCCGGTCGGGTATTCCCGCCACGGAGGCCAAATGGGCCCCCACGAAAACGCCACGCCGGGCCAGAATCTGCTTGGCAATGCCCCCCGCCACGCACAGGGGGGCCGTCAGGCGGCCGGAGAAGTGCCCGCCGCCCCGCATGTCGGCGTGCCCGCCCCACTTGGCCCAGGCGGTGAAATCCGCGTGGCCGGGCCGGGGCTTGTCTTGAAGCTCCCCGTAGTCCTTGGAGCGCTGGTCCGCGTTGGGGATGACGGCGCACAGCGGCGCGCCGCAGGTCTTCCCATCCTCCAGGCCGGAGAGGAAGTCCGGAATGTCCGTCTCCTTCCGCGCCGTGGACAGGCCGTCCTTCCCGGGCCTCCGGCGATCTAGAAACCGCTGGAGCGCCTCCAGGTCGATCTCCTCCCCGGCGGGCAGACCGTCGATTACCACGCCGATGGCCCTGCCGTGGGACTGGCCGAAGACGCTGATATGGAGTATGTTCCCAAATTCAGAGGACATGGACCGCACCTCCTAAGTTCTCGTAGTCCCGCCAGAAGCTGGGGTAGGACTTCTTCACCGCCTCGGCCCCCCGGATGGTGACGCTCCCCTGGCAGCGGGTGGCGGCGATGGCGGCGGCCATGACGATGCGGTGGTCGTTGGCCCCGTCCACCGTGCCGCCGGGGAGGGTGGAGACCCCGTAGACCGTCAGTCCGTCCTCCTCCTCGCTGACCGCGCCCCCCAGGGCCTTCAGCATTTGAGCCACGGTGGTTAAGCGGTCGCTCTCCTTCAAGCGCAGGCGGGCGGCGTGGGTGAAATGGGTGGTCCCCCGCCGGACGGCGGCCATGACCGCCAGGGGGGGCAGCAGGTCCGGGCAGTCGGAGAGGTCAATCTTGACCTCTCCGGTGAGGGCCAGCTTTTTGGCGTGCTTCACCACCGCCGCGTCCCCCTGGGCGGACTGGCCCTTGAGGCCCCGGAGCCGCAGGTTGCTCCCCAGGGCGATGGCGGCGTACCAAAAGGCCGCCTGGGACCAGTCGGCCTCCACGGCCTCCTCAAAGGGGGCGTAGATTCCCGGCTCCACGCCGAAGCCGTTGAGGGCCGGGGACCAGCGCACCTGGATGCCCGCCCGGGCCAGCACGCCCATGGTCATGGAGACATAGGAGGCGGACTCCAGCTTCGTGGTGCTGACCACCACGCTGGGCCCCTCCAGCAGGGGCAGGGCCATGAGGAGCCCGGTGAAAAACTGGCTGGACACGTCCCCCCGGAGGCGGTACTCCCCGGGGGTCAGGCTCCCCTTGACAGCCAGCACGCCGTCCTTTTGGGCGCAGGCGATGCCCCGCTGGGCGAAGAGGTCCAAATAGGGCTGCTGGGGCCGCTCCATCAGCCGCCCCCGGCCCATGAACACGCCCCCCTGGTCCACCGTCAGGGCCAGGGGAATCAGAAAGCGCAGGGTGGACCCGGACTCCCCGCAGTCGAACTGGGGCAGGTCCCCGAAGGGGCGGCGCTCCCCGCCGATGCCGGAGACCCGGAGCCCGTCCTCCGCCGTCTCCCACGAGGCCCCCAGGACCTCCATGCAGCGGAGGGTGGCCTCGATGTCCTCGGAGAAGGCCACATTGCGGATTGTGCTGGTCCCCGCCGCCAGGGAGGCGGCGATCACATAGCGGTGGGCCAGGGACTTGCTGGGGGGCGGGGTCACCACGCCGGAGAGGCGGCGGGGGGTGATCTTGACGTCCATCTACGCCTCCCATCCCGCCCGGATGACGGGCAGCAGCTCCGCCACGGGCATGGTTTTCAGTTCGCACAGGCCAATTTTTTTCGGGACCACGATGGTGATGGAATCCCCGGCCCGCTTCTTGTCCGCCAGGGCGGCCTCCGCCAGGGCCTCGGGGGAGTACTCCGCCGAGACGGGCAGGGCGTTTTTGGCAAGGCAGGCGCAGATACGCGCCGCAAGGGGCTCCTCCGTCCAGCCCAGGGCATCGGAGGCCCGGGCCATGACCGCCAGGCCCGCCGCCACGGCGTGGCCGTGGGGAATGGAAAAGCCGCTGCACTTCTCAATGGCGTGGCCCACGGTGTGGCCCAGGTTCAGAAGCTTCCGCTCCCCCTGCTCCTTCTCGTCCCGCTCCACCACGCCGGCCTTGTAGGCCACGCACCGGGCGATGACCTCCGCCGGGTCGGCTTTCAGCGTCCCGTCCTCGAAGAGGGCGAAGAGCGTTTCGTCGCAGAGGACGCCGGTCTTAATGGCCTCCGCCGCCCCGTCGGCAAAGACTTCCGGCGGCAGGGTTTTCAGGCAGTCCGTGTCACAGAGGACGGCGGCGGGCTGGAGGAAGGCTCCGGCCAGGTTCTTCCCGGCCTGGAGGTCAATGGCGGTCTTGCCCCCCACGGAGGAGTCCACGGCGGACAGCAGGGTGGTGGGCATTTGAACGTACCGAATCCCCCGGAGGTAGCACGCGGCGGCAAAGCCCGCCATATCCCCCACGACCCCGCCGCCCAGGGCGACGAGACAGTCGGAGCGGGTCAAATGCTCGGAAGCCAGAAACTCCAGGATGTCCGACAGGGTGGAGAAATTCTTGCTCCCCTCCCCGGCGGGGAAGGCGAAGGTACTGACGGCGTACCCCGCCCCTTTCAGGCTCTCTGCCACGGCCTCCAGGTACAGGGGCCCCACGGTGGAGTCGGTGACCACCGCAATCCGGCAGGGAGGAAGGATCTCCTTCAGCCGCGGCCCGCAGTCCTTCAAAAGGCCGGGGCCGATGGTCACGGCGTAGGCCGGGTTCGTGTTGACCGGTATCGTCTTCATCAGCTTCCTCCCGCCGTGGCCTTCAGCTCCCGGCCCTCCTTCAGAAGGGCCCGGACCCGCGACCCGTCGCCGGATTTCAGCGCCGCCGAGTAGGCGGTCAGGTTTTCAATGAGGATGTCCAGCTCCTTCACCAGATAGTCCGCGTCGTCCAAAAACAGCTCCGTCCACATGTCCTCGTCCAGCCGGGCCACCCGGGTCATGTCCTGGAAGCTCCCGGCGGAGAAGCCCCGGCGGCGCTGGGCCTCAGGGGACTTCACGTAGGCGCTGGAGGTGATGTGGGCCAGCTGGGAGGTGAAGGCGATGATGCGGTCGTGCTCCTCCGGGTCCGAGAAGGTCAGCCCGGCGAAGCCGATATCCAGGAAGAAAGCCTTCAAGGTCTCCAGCAGCTGCATGTCCGTCCGCTTGTCCGGGGTGAGAATCATGGAAGCCCCTACATACAGGTCCTCGGAAGAGGCGGTGAAGCCCCCTCGCTCCCTGCCCGCCATGGGGTGCCCGCCGATGTAGGCGAAGCCGTGGGCCTCAGCGATGGGGGCCAGGGCCTCCACCACCACCCGCTTCACGCCGCACAGGTCCACCAGGATGGCGGACTTCGCGATCTGCTCCGCGTGGTCCTTCACCCACCGCACCGCCGCGCCGGGGCAGATGGCGACTAAAATCAAATCGCACTGGGGCAGGGTCTCCTCCGTCAGGGCCCCGTCGATGGCCCCGCTCATGCGGGCCAGGGCCATGGTCTCCTGGTCCAGGTCCGCGCCGTAGACGGTATGGGCCGTCCGGGCCTTGACGCTTTTCGCCATGGAGCCCCCGATGAGCCCCAGGCCGACAATGCCGACTTTCATGGAACGCCCTCCTTACTCGTTGTCAAGCTCTTTCATGAACGCGTGGAGCTTCAGCAGCTTCTTGGCCAGGGGGTCGAAGACCTCCGGCTTGAGAGACTGGGGCCCGTCGCACAGGGCGTGGGCCGGGTCGTTGTGGACCTCGATCTGGAGGCCGTCGGCCCCGGCGGCCACGGCGGCCCGGGCCAGGGGCTCCACCAGCCAGTACTTGCCCGTGGCGTGGCTGGGGTCGATGATGATGGGCAGGTGGGTCAGGGTCCGCAGGGCGGGGATGGTAGCCAGGTCCAGGGTATTCCGGGTGAAGGTCTCAAAGGTCCGGATGCCCCGCTCGCAGAGGATGACGTTTTCGTTCCCGCTGGCCATGACGTACTCGGCGCTCATCAGCCACTCCTCATAGGTGGCGGACATGCCCCGCTTGATCATGACGGGCTTGTCCTGGTGCCCCACGGCCTTGAGGAGGTCGAAGTTCTGCATGTTCCGGGCCCCGATCTGGATCACGTCCACGTCCTTGAACAAGGGCAGCTGGGTCACGTCCATCAGCTCCGTCACGATGGGGAGGCCCGTCTCCTGCCGGGCCACCTTCAAATACTCGATGCCCGTGGCCCCCAGGCCCTGGAAGGCGTAGGGGGAGGTCCGGGGCTTGAAGGCCCCGCCCCGGAGCATGGTGGCCCCGCTGGCCTTCACCGCCTTGGCGATGGCTACCACCTGCTCCTCGCTCTCCACAGAGCAGGGCCCCGCCATGATGGTCAGGGAGCCCCCGCCGATCTGGGTGTTCCCCACAGGGATGACGGTGTCCTCGGGGTGAAACTTCCGGTTGGCGTTCTTGTAGGGCTCCTGGACCCGCTTCACGTCCTGGACGATGTCCAAAGCGGCGATGAGGTCGATGTCCAGCTTGGAGGTGTCCCCCACCAGCCCCAGGATGGTGTTGGCCTCGCCGATGCTGGTGTGGATGGTGACCCCCTTCTCCTGGAGCCAGGTGATGAGGCTGTCCAGCTGGTCCCGGTTGGGATTGTGCTTCAGAATGACAATCATGGCGGATTCCTCCTAAAATAAGTTCGTTTCCGGGGAGATGCAAAAAGGCCCGCAGCCGGTCTGGCTGCGGGCCGCTTCGTTCTAATCTGCCCCAAGAGGGCCGGAAGCTCACACGCGCTCGCTGACAGCCAAACCACGAAAAGCCTTACCAAAATAGGTAAAGCTAAAGTAGAAGAAGCCGTATTCAGCGGTGCGGGCGATGGCGGTCATGGTCAGGTTCCCCTTTGACTCTTTAGATGTTTAAAGCATAACACAACGCTTGGGAAATGGAAATTGTGAGTTTTTACAAATGCGCGGCGCGCAGCGAAGGGAAGACTGTATTTTTCACACAAAGCTGTTCCCTCGTGCCGGGTCATGGCAAACGTAGGGGCGGCTATCAGCCGCCCGTGGTTTTGGCGGGAGGAACGGGCGGCTGATAGCCGCCCCTACACCTTACGCCGCCGGGAGGCAGCCCGCCATCAGCAGGCTGGTGGCCTTGAGGATGTAGCTGGCGTCCCGGACCATGCTGGCGCGGGTGGCCATGTACTGCTCGTGGAGCTCCTCCAAGGCGGCGATGAGGTCCCGCCGGGCCTGCTGGCGGCGGAGATACTGGTGGGCCAGATACCCCCGCATGAACTGCCGGAAGTCCGTCTCGTAGTTGTGGTGGTCCAGCATGGAGTTGGGGTAGTCCGGGTTGTGGGGGTATGTATAGGCGTCGGCCAGGTAGTGGGTCAGCTTCCCCAGGGTATAGTACTGCCACATCGTCCACCGCCGGCGGCGCTGGAGCTTCCGAATCTTGGCGTTGATGTAGGCCCGGGAGTTGGCATAGTTGTGCCCCTTGAGCTTGTTGTAGTGCAGGGAGCCCTTCAGGTAGCTGAAGGGGTTCACGTCCGGCTGGAAGGACCCGAAGAGGAAGGCCAGCTCAAAGCGCCGGGCGTTGAAGCCCGTCTCGCTGCTGCGCAGCAGCGTCTGGGCCAGCAGGGTGTGTGTCCGTTTCTGCAAGGTTAGCTCCTCCTAACCATAAAGGTAAGTTTAGTTTACCACATTCCCGGCCGGGACGCAAGGGGAATGGGGGAGAAAATTATTTGGTGAAATTGGTTAATTTAACAAGATAAAGAGGGGGGCTGGTGCTCGCCCTTGCGGAGGGATGAGGAACGGGAGACGGGGTGTTTGACAAAAAACGGCGTTTTTGTTATGATGAACACGGAAGGACGCTGTTGCATAACAGGCGGTTGGCCCATTCCCTTGTGAAAGGGGGTGGTTCATTTCCCTTGGGACCCCCGCAAAAGCCTTGGCTTTTGTGGGGAGAGGAGGAACAAGGAAACGGAGGAAGGAATACCCGCCAGGGTGTTCCGCCCGAAGCGGACTTTGCTCCGACGACGAAGGGAGGTGGCGCTGATGTGGAGAAGGCGGGTGTACGTTGTACTCCGGTTTCTGGTGTGTCTGGCCTTTTCGGCCTACATACTGACCATAAAAGCGTGTTGACCGTCCGGCAGGCACCCGAACGGTCAACTGTAAGTTGATCTTCTGTAAGGGCTGACCGCCATGTAACAGCGCCCTTCCATATTCATTATACCAAACCGGGCCGCTTTGTCAAGAGACAGGGCGGCCTTTTTGAAGGGTCAATTTTCACCAATAGGGCTGCGGATCATCGGTTATCCCCGCCAGATAGTCGATGCTGACATGGTAGAACCGTGCCAGGGCATAAGCCGTTTCGATGCTTGGGCTTCGCTGCCCGCGCTCATAGCGGGAGTATGCCGAATGGGAGATATGGAGCAGCTTTGCCAGCGCGCGTTGGGAGAGCCCCCGCTCTTTTCGCAGCTCCCGCAGATGATAACACATAGGCATGGCCTCCTCACCAGCTGCATTTGTCTTATTATTGACACCATTCCCCCCTATAATAGCATATCTTGCAATTGGTGTCAATACGATGTCTTTACTTTTTTTCTTTACGGTGTCATAATGACATTGGAAAGGAGGTTTCCTTTATGAAGAACAGGGATCCTTTCACCAGGGAAGACCAGACCCGTTTTACCATGCGGATTAATTCTGAGCTGCTGGAAAAAATCAAGATCGAGGCAGAGAAGAGCAAGCGGTCAACGGCAAAACAGATTGAATTTATTTTGGAGCAGTATATCACCGCTCTTTCGGCAGAATGACGCTGGTCTAGCCAATAAAAAAGTCCCGCCAGACGGTTGACAAACGGTCAAAACGTGGTATCATAGGGGGCAACTGAACATTTGGGCGTGGATGAGGACGAGTAACCGGGCAGTACCCTGCCAAGAGAGCCGCCGTTTTGGTGCGAGGCGGTCAGGACTGGCGGTGAAAATCACCTCGGAGCCTCCTGCTGAAAGACGACGCGACATTAGAATCCATTAAAAATCAGACAGAGTCTGATTTTTATAGCGCCGAAGGCGCGTTGGATTCTTGTGAACCGCGCTGGCGTGCGAAGCACGGCAGCCGCCATGAAAATGTTTCATTTTCATGGCATTGCGGGTCAGTAGGTGTGGACGTGTGACGGGCGTTACTCCGTCGGCCCGTGCCGGCGGGCCATGAGGGGCCGTTTCCCGTGAGGGGGCGGCAAGAAGAGTGGTATCGCAGAGCGCGCAACGCGCCCTGTCTCTTGCGGGAGACGGGGCGCGCTTTTGATTTCCCCCCGGGAAATTGGATACAAATCGCAATATAAAATTTTTATAATACAAGGAGGAATCACCCAATGGACTACAACAAGACCATCAACCTGCCGAAGACCGACTTCCCCATGCGGGCGGGCCTGCCCAAGCGGGAGCCGGAGATGCTGAAGCGCTGGGAGGCGGAGGACGTCTACCACGAGCTTCTGAAAAAAAACGAGGGCAAGCCCCTCTTCAACCTCCACGACGGCCCCCCGTTCTCCAACGGGTCCATCCACATGGGCACGGCCATGAACAAGGCCATCAAGGACATCATCACCCGGTCCTACGCCATGCGGGGCTACTACACCCCCTATATCCCCGGCTGGGACAACCACGGAATGCCCATTGAATCCAACATCATCAAGCAGAACAAGCTGAATCACAAGGCCATGTCCATCCCCGACTTCCGCTCCGCCTGCCACGACTTCGCCGCCCACTATGTGGATGTCCAGCGGGAGGCCTTCAAACGCATCGGCGTGGTGGGCGACTGGGATCATCCCTACCTGACCATGGACCCCGGCTTCGAGGCCGAGGAAGTCAAGGTCTTCGGGGAGATGTACAAGAAGGGGTATATCTACAAGGGCCTCAAGCCCGTGTACTGGTGCCCCCACGACGAGACCGCCCTGGCGGAGGCTGAGATTGAGTACCAGGAGGACCCCGTCACCACCGTCTACGTGAAGTTCCCCATGCACGACGACCAGGGGAAGCTGGGTCACCTGGACCACAGCAAGCTCTTCTTCGTGATCTGGACCACCACCATCTGGACCCTGCCGGGCAACCTGGCCATCGCCCTCCACCCGTCTGAGAGCTACGCCGTGGTGAAAGCCTCCAACGGCGAATTCTATATCATGGCGGAGGCCCTGACGGAAAAGGTCATGTCCTTAGGCGGCTTCGACTCCTGGGAGATCGTGGAGACCCATCCCGGCAGCTTCTTCGAGAACATGCTGGCGGACCACCCCTTCCTGCCCAAGACCTCCCGCCTGCTGCTGGCGGACTACGTCACCATGGACAGCGGCACGGGCTGCGTCCACACGGCCCCGGGCTTCGGCGCGGACGACTACCAGACCTGCCGCCGGTACGGCATGGACATGGTGGTCCCCGTGGACGACCAGGGCAAGCACACGGATTACGCCGGAAAATACGCCGGCATGACCACGGACGAATCCAACCCCGTCATCCTCCAGGATATGAAGGAGAGCGGCATGCTCTTCGCGTCCGAGGACATCGTCCACAGCTACCCCCACTGCTGGCGCTGCAAGAGCCCCATCATCTTCCGGGCCACGCCTCAGTGGTTCTGCTCCGTGGACAGCTTCAAGGATGAGGCCTGCGCCGCCGCCGACGAGGTCCGCTGGGTGCCCAAGTGGGGCATCGACCGGATGAAGTCCATGATCCGGGAGCGGGCGGACTGGTGCATCAGCCGCCAGCGCCGCTGGGGCCTGCCCATCCCCGTGGTCTACTGCAAGGACTGCGGCAAGCCCGTGGTGACGGACGAGACCATTGACACCATCTCCAAGCTCTTTGGGGCCGAGGGCTCCAACGCCTGGTTCGCCAAGGAGGCGGAGGAGATCCTCCCCGCCGGCTTCTCCTGCCCCCACTGCGGGGCCAAGAGCGGCTTTGAGAAGGAGACGGACACCCTGGACGGCTGGTTCGACTCCGGCTCCACCCACTACGCCGCCATGAAGCGGGACCAGGGCTTCTGGCCCGCCACCATGTATATGGAGGGCCTGGACCAGTACCGCGGCTGGTTCCAGAGCTCCCTGCTCACCGCCGTGGGCGCGTTTGGAGAGGGGGCCCCCTTCAAGGAGTGCGTCACCCACGGCTGGACCGTGGACGGCGAGGGCAAGGCCATGCACAAATCCGCCGGAAACGGCATGGACCCCGCCGAGGTCATCGACAAATACGGCGCGGACATCCTGCGCCTCTGGGCGGCGAATACGGACTACCACGCCGACGTGCGCTGCTCCCACGAGATCTTTAAGCAGCTCTCTCAGAACTACCTGAAGTTCCGCAACACCGCCCGGTACTGCCTGGGCAACCTGGACGGCTTCGACCCCAATCACCTCACCGCCCCCGGCGACATGGTGGAGCTGGACCGCTGGGCCGTCACCAAGCTGAACGGGCTGATTGAGAAGTGCTTCGCCGCCTACGACGAGTACGAGTTCCTGGCGGCCACCCACGCGGTGAACGACTTCTGCGTGGTGGACATGTCCAACTTCTACCTGGACGTCATCAAGGACCGGCTCTACTGCGACGAGAAGGACGGGGCCCTGCGCCGCAGCGCCCAGACCGCCCTGTACCTGATTCTGGACGCCATGACCCGGATCATGGCCCCGATTCTGGCCTTCACCTGCGACGAGATCTGGCAGGCCATGGCCCACCGGACGGAGGACGATGCCCGGAACGTGCTGTTCAACGACATGCACAAGCCCTTCGCGGACTACGCCCTGGACGCCGCCGCCATGGGGCGCTGGGACGTCATCGAGGCCCTGCGGGACAAGGTGAATGCGGCCCTGGAGGCCGCTCGGGCCGAGAAGAAGATCGGCAAGAGCCTGGAGGCCGCCGTCACCCTGACGGTACCGGAGGAGAACGCGTGGCTGGCGGAGCTGCCGGAGCTGGCGGACCTGCTTATCGTGTCCCAGGTGACGGTGAAGACCGGGGCCGGGGCCGCCGTGGAGGTCGCCAAGGCCGAGGGCGGCAAGTGCGAGCGGTGCTGGAAGGTGCTGGGTTCTGTTGGCTCCGACGCGGAGCATCCGACGCTGTGCCCGCGGTGCGCGGCGGCGGTCAAAAATATCCCTCAGTTCTGAGAGATGTACTCGCCCTGACGGGCGGGGCGGATTGGCGACCAGCGATGGCTGGTTCATTGCACCCCCCATGTCGTCGGAAGAAACTCCGCCCGCTCCGCCCCC
>CAJUOD010000004.1 GCA_910587875.1 uncultured Oscillibacter sp.
AGGCCCATGCTGCTGGAGAGATGCCCGGAATCCACTACCGTGACATTCTCAAAGGACTTCGCCGCCTCCAGGGCGTTTTGATAGCCCTCGCTGACGTGCTTTGCCATGGTGATATGGATGATGTTCTGGGCCTCGGTCAGCTTCTCCGCGAAGAATTTCTCGTAGTCCTCCACATCCGGGGGCCGGGAAACGCCCTTCCGCCCCTCGGAGATGTGCGCCAGCAGCTCATCCGAATCCAGCTCCTGCCCGTCCAGGAAGCGTCCCTCGTCCGTACAGACATAATAGGGACAGACGGAGATTCCAAATTCCTTTCTCAGGGACTCCGGCAGGTCGCTCACGCTGTCCGTCGTGACCAGGATGGAGCGCTTCTGGGCCTGCTCAAAGATCAGGATGTCCTTTTCAATGTCCGCCTGCCGGGCCTCCTCGTTCAGCCGGATCAGGCTCTTGGGGAGGATGCTCAGCACCGCCGCCTCCAGCAGCGCGCCGCTGACCGGCTTGGCCAGATACCCGCTGAAGCCCTCCTTGCGGTAGAGGAGCTGGTTGTCGCTGCCCGCGTTGGCGGTCAGCGCCACCACGGGCACATCCTGGCACAGCCCTCCCGGCTGGACCCGCAGGGCGTGGAGGCACTCGATTCCGTCCATCTCCGGCATCAGGTGGTCCATGAGGATGCAGTCATAGTGGTGGTTCTGGGTCAGGGCCAGGCACTGGGCGCCGCTGGAGGCCGTGTCGATTTGGATCTTCGTCTCCGAAAGCAGCTTGCGCACCACCATCAGGTTCATGTCGTTGTCGTCCACCACCAGGATGTGGGCGTCCGGCGCCTCGAAGCTCTGCCGGTAGGGCTCCCCGTCGTGGGCCCTGGCCCGGGCGGCCAGCGTAAAGGTCCCCAGCTCCTTCTCGTCTATGATGTCCTGCTCCAGCATGACAATAAACTTGGAGCCCTTGGTGTAGACGCTGTTGACGCTGATCTCGCCGCCCATCAGCTCCACCAGCTGCTTGACGATGCTCAGTCCCAAGCCGGTGCCCTCGATGTAGCGGTTCTTTTCCTCGTCCACCCGCCGGAAGGCGTTGAACAGGTAAGGGATGTTCTCCTTCTTCACGCCCTGCCCGGTGTCCTCCACGGAATACCAGACCCGCACCCGGTTGACCCCCTGGCGCTCACACCGGACGGAGAGGGTGACGGAGCCCTCGCTGGTGTATTTTACCGCGTTGTTCAGCAGGTTGATTAGAATCTGTTTGATGCGGACCTCGTCCCCGCAGAGCATGCTGGGGATGGAGGAATCGATATGGAGCTTGAACTCCAGGCCCTTTTCCTTGGCCTTGATCCAGATCATGTTGACGATTTCCGAGAACAGGGCGCCCGTCTCGTAGGAGACGTTGACGATTTCCATTTTCCCGGATTTGATCTTGGAGATGTCCAGGATGTCGTTGATCAGCGAGAGCAGCAGCTTGCTGGCCCCCTGGATATTCCTGGCGTTCTCCGCCACTTCCTCGGAAATATTCTCCCGCAGGATGATTTCGTTCAGCCCGATGATGGTGTTGATGGGCGTGCGGATCTCGTGGCTCATGCTGGAAAAGAAGTGGTTTTCCGCCCGATTCAGCTCCTCGATCTCCTTCTTCTGCCGCTGGGAGAGGGCGTTCTCCTCCTCGTACATCCGGCTTAGGAACAGGAGCAGCACGCTGGTGAGCAGGCCCACCATGATCATGGAAAACGCGGAGTCAAAGAGGGCGTTGTGGTGGGCGTTGGGCACGGCCAGCTCCGGATGGTAAAAGGCCACACCGTAGCACAGCAGCGTCTCCGCCGTGCACAGGCCGAAAAATATGGCCCGGCGCCTCCCCAGCAGGGTGATGCAGACATAGATGAAGCAGAGGACGAACCACTCCGGCACGCCGCTGTAAAATCCGCCCGCGGAGAAAAAGGTGATGGGGAACAGGGCCAGCAGCAGCACCGCGATGGCCGTGGCTCCCAGATGGATGCGCTTTTTGCGAATGCTGTACCTTACGATCAGCGCCATCGCGGCGAGGCTCACAATCAGGATCACGATATTCAAAGAGCTCCTGCCCATAGGCAGGGTGAATATCAGGGCGATCATGCAGATGCTGGTTACAATGCGGAACATGCGCTCGCGCAGGCTGATCCTGTGATCGGTAATGATCTCAAACCATTTTTTTATCACGAAGTCCTCTACCCCTTAGAATATGGTATTGTCCAGAACTAGTCCCCGGCGATCCGCCCGCAGAGCTCCTCATAGGCCCGCATCAGCGCGGAATGGTGCTCCTGGATGTACGCGGCGTCGCCCCGCTTACCGGCCAGCTCCAGCTCTTTCGCCTGGGCGGAGAGCGTTTCCGCGCCGATGGTCAGGGACGTGCTCTTCAGCGCGTGGACCTTGATGGCGTAGTCCGCCCAGTTGGCGCTTTCGTAGAGGGAGAGAATCTCCGCCCGCTTGTCCCCGGCCTGGACGCAGAACATCCGGAGCATCTCCCGGTAAAAATCCTCATCCCCGGCGCAGTAGTCCAGCCCCAGCTCCACGTTGACCCCGGCCTGGGCCAGCCGGTCGTACGGCAGCGCCGGGCCGATGGCCTCCGGTACCTCCGCCGCCGGGGGCTCCGGGGGCTCCGCCGGGGCGATCTCCGGCGCGGGAGCTTCCGTCTCCTCCGCGAGGGGGGCGTCCTCCCCGGCGGGGGGATTCTTGTCCGCGGCCTTTGCGCTGTACTGGATGCAGCTCTGGGGCAGCACCTTCCGGAGCACCCGCTCCAAGACGGTGCGCTCAATGGGCTTGGGGACAAATTCCGTAAAGCCCTCGCTGCGGAACATCTCCCGGGCGCCGCTGACGGTGTTGGCCGTCAGGGCGATGATCGGCAGGTCCTGATACAGGCCGTTCCGAAGCTCGCGGATCTTTTTCAGGGTCTCCACGCCGTCGAAGCCCGGCATCATGTGGTCCAGGAAGATGATGTCGTAGGAGACGCTGCCGCACAGCGCCACCGCCTCCCGTCCGCTCAGGCAGGTGTCCACCTCCATGCCGTAGCTGCCCAGGACGCCCTTGGCCACCACGAGGTTCATCTCCTCGTCGTCCACCGCCAGGGCGCGGACGCCCGCGCAGGTGAAGGGCCTCCGCCCGGCGGCCTGGGCCTCGGCGAACCTGCGCTCGCCCATCTCCCCGTTCAGCAGGTTCGCAACGGACAGGGCGGAGAAGGGCTTGTGGATTGCCAGCAGCCGGCTGCCGCCGGGCAGGGTAAACTCCCTCTCAGCGATGACAACCACCCGGAGCGTGTTTGCCAGCTCCTCGTAATAGGCCGGGTTCTCCTGGTATTCCGTCTGGGCGATGAACACGTGGGTCAGCTTGTGGCTGCGCTGCAGCTTGAGCAGGGCCTCGAAATTGTGGGCCTGATACCCTTGAATCCCGAGGCCCTCCACCAGATTGTAAATCAGCCCGTCGTAGTACCCCCGGACCGCGTCGAAGCTGTACTTCTCCGGCTTGAAATAGCACGCGATACAGAGCCGGTCCGCGTGGTTGAGCACGATGCACGGCTGCTCGTCCGCCACGCCCTGGGGAATCACGATATGGGCGGACAGGCCCTGGTCCTCGTTGGCGAAATGGATGAAGCCCCCCATAGCGTCCAGGAGTCCCCGGGCTATGGGAAGCCCCAGGCCAAGCCCCCCCGCGAAGCGGCTGCTCCCGGAGTCCGCCTGGTAAAAGACGTTGTACACCTGCGACAGCTGGGACTCCGTCATGCCGATGCCGGTGTCCCGGATGTCCACAATCAGGTTGACGCCGTAGCTCTCCCGCCGGCATCCGATGCGGACGTTGACCCCGCCCTCCTCGGTAAACTTGACGGCGTTTTCCACCAGGATTTTCAGCACGTGGGAGATCTTTTCCGCGTCGCCCACCAGGACCGCCGGCATCTTCGGGTCGATGTCGAACACCAGCTCCAGGTGCTGGCGGTTGCTCTGGAGGGCCGTCATGGTGATCACGTCGTTCAGCACGGAGGTGATCATGTACTCTTTTTTGGCCGGGGCCAGGGTGCCCTCCACGATCTCCGTGTAGTCCAGCATGTTGTTGATCTGGCTGGACAGGCGCTTCCCCGCCATTTTGATGGAGGACATATCCTCCCGGATGTCCGGGGGAAGCTCCTTTCCAAGGGCCACCTCGCTGATTCCGATGACCATGTTGATGGGCGTGCGGAGCTCGTGGGACACGTTGGAGAGAAAAACGGCGTTCTGCTTCCCCGCCGTCTCCAGCTCCGAAAACACGCGCTCATACCACTTCCGCTGGACGCTCCGCCGGTCGATCCAGTACTTCGCCAGCAGCACCCCGCCGAGGGTCACCGCAGCGCCGAGCCCCAGGCGGAACAGGTCCTGATTCTCCATCCAGATGGAAATGGTGTGAAGGACGAAGCCGTGATACAAAATGATCAGCCCATACAGCGCCGCGATCACGTGCATGACCCACTTTTTGTTTAACATGAACAGCGCCAGGATCAGAATGCTGGCCACAGCGGGGACGTCGAAGACGCTGGACTTGTGGACGCCGAAGAAAAAGAACTCGGTGAGCATCAGCCCGGCGCACAGGTTTTCGTAAAGCGTATCGGAGCCTAAGCGCCCGATGTGCAGAAGCCACACGCTGACGCAGCCCGCCGCCACCAGCGGAACCATCCAAAACTCCCAGGCCCGGATCACCGTGACCAGGCACAGCATGACGCTGAAAATCGTCGCGATGACGGCCAGCAGCAGATGCCTGCCGGTCTGTTCCTCCGCCCTCATGCGTTCAGCTCCAGGTAGACCCGCTTCAGCAGCTCCTGGGGCCGGTAGGGCTTTTTCAGATAGTTCGCCGCGCCCATCTTGATGGCGCTGTGGACGTCCTCCTCCAGCCCCGACGCCGTCAGGAAGATCACGGGGATGTCGGCGGCGAAGCCCTTCATGCGCTCAAAGGTCTCTATGCCGTTCATGCCCGGCATGTCGATATCCAGGAGGACCAGGTCCACCTTCTCGCTCTTCAGCATGACCAGGGCCTCTATCCCCGAGTCCGCCTGGAGCACGTCGTAAGCCTTTCCCAGGATGATCGTCGTCCTGGTCAGATTCATGTCGTCGTCATCTACAACCAAAATACGTTTTTTCATGGTACCGCCTCCCTGTTTTGCTGCCGGGGACCCCTAGGGCCCCGTAGGTTTTATTCTAAATAAAAACCGTTGGAAAATCAAGACCGCATTTTCAACGGAGGCGGCGGGAATTCCGGAAACGCGGGCCGTCCCGGCTCCGCGGAACAAAACGGCTCCCGCTTTTCGGGAGAACTCTCGAAAAGCGGGAGCCGTGTGTGCTTGTCAGGCGGCGGCCTGGGTCTTTACCGCGCCTTTACTCAGGCTGGCGGTGATGTCGTATTGATCGATGACGTCGAACTTGGACCAGTCCTCAGCCTCGCCTCTCTGGTAGGCGGTGACATGGATTCCGGCCTCGTCCACGGTGACCATGCTGAAAATCTGCTGGGAGTTTTCCGCGCCGTCTTTGTGGACCACGGCGAATTTGCCGCCGGCGGTGTCCTCCTCAAACTCGTCCAGCTTCTCGCCCAGGGAGGAGCAGGTCATGAAGGTGGTGCCCTTTCCGATGTCCACGATTTTGTTCCCCTTGGTGGTGGTCCGGATGTACTCGTGGTCGTGTCCGTTCATGTACAGGTCCACCTGGAGCTTGTCGCAGAGCTCGGGGATGTAGGGGTAGTCGGCGGGGTCGTTGAAGTTCACAATGTAGGTGCCCACATGGGCCGCCATGATGCGCCAGGTGCAGTCCGCCTCCTCGTAGACCTTCTCGGCCCAGGCGGCCTGCTCGGCGAAGAACTTGGCCCGGTCAGCCTCGATGTTGGCCCCCGCTTTTCCGGAATAGGGGTCGGCGTTGATGAAGACGAAGCAGGCGTCTCCGATGATGCACCAGCCCGTGCCCTCCAGGGGGCCGTACTCCGCCTCATTGGGCAGGCTGGTCCGGGCGCCGTACTGCTTGTAGAGCAGGTCGCCGGCGTTCTCGTGGTTGCCGGGGAGGAGGATGTTCAGCCGGTCCGCCATGTGGCCGCCCAGCTTGTCGAAGTAGTCCGTCCACTGGGAGCTCTTATAGCCCGCGTCCACCATGTCGCCGGTGTTCAGCAGGAAGTCCGGCTGCGCCGGGAGCTTGGCCACGAACTTCTCCATGGTGTCCAGGAAGGGGTCGTAGCCGGAGGGCTCCTCCGCCTGGAGGTCGCCGTACTGCATGAAGGTGAAGGCCCCGGACTCCGGCAGGGTGGTAAAGCTGTGGACCGCGCTGCGGCAGTCCTTGCCCCGGAAGGTGCCGCCCACGGCGTACTCATAGGCGGTCTCCGCCTTCAGACCCGTGAGGACGGCGGAGTGGCTCTGGGTCTCCTCCCAGCCCTTGGTCAGGTAGTGCAGGACGCTCTCGCCCTTGGCGGTCTGCCAGGCGCTCTCGCCCTTGGCCCGGTACCAGACCTTGGAGTCCGTCACGGCGGGGTCGGTGAGCCAGTTGAGGTTCACCTCGGCGTAGGTCTCGCCCACCTGGCAGAGGATCTCCCGGGGGTTGGCGTCAACCACGCCGTCGTCCAGCTCCAGGGGCAGGGGAGCGCCGGTATCCGTGGGGACCGTGATGGTCTCGCCGTCCACCACGGCGGCGGCATAGTAATAGTACTGTCCCGGGGCCTTCAGGGGCAGCTTCACCGCGCCGCCCTCGGGCATGTCCACGGAGTCGGTGAGCTTCTCCGGGTCCTTGCCGTAGAAGACCTTGACGCTGTCGGCCTTCTTCCCCTCGGGGAGGAGCAGCCGGACCTTGACGCCGGGCTGGGTGCCCTTGGCGGCCCAGTTCACCAGCAGGTCGTCCAGCAGGAGGACGGGCTCCTCAATCACCAGATCCTTGGCCGTCTTCAGCTCCGGGGCGTTTCCAGCCTTGACGAAGCCGGAGAGCATGGGATAGCCCTCGTCGGGCTCGCCCACCCAGGCCCAGGTGTTCTTGAAGTCCCACTTGAGCTCCTTCTCATACTGATCCCGGCTCTGCAGGACCTTGGCGGAGGCGCTCTTAAAGATTTCCCGGTTGGGGTGCTTTTCCGGCTGGTTGCCGGAGAGGGCCGCGCCCTCCCACACGAAGTTGTGGGTGATGTTGGCGCCGCTTTCGCTGTCCAGGGTGCCCACGAAGCGGTCGATGTTCTGAGCGCCCTCTTCGCCTTCCACGCTCTTGACCACGGAGACGGTGTTTTTCAGGAACTCCGCCGCCGCGAAGGCTCCGGCGACGCCGCCGCCGGAGACGGGGCCCTCGCCGTTGGAGACGGTCAGGGAGCCGCCCACATAGCAGTTCTCCACCGCGCCTCCGGTCTCAATGCTGCCGATGAGCCCGCCGGTCAGCTCCTTGGCCTTGACCTTCATGTAGGACAGGCAGTTGCGGACAGGGCCCTCGCACTTGCCCACCAGGCCGCCGGTGGTCTCTTTCGCCTTGATGGATCCGGTGGCAAAGCAGTTTTCAATGGTGCCGTAGCTGACGCCCGCGAAGGCGCCGCAGGTCTTTTTGCCTTCAATCGTCACATCCACCAGGCCCAGGTTCCGGATGGAGGGGCTGGTAAAGGTCTCGTCGCCCAGGTAGCCCACCAGGGCGGCGTACTTCTCCTCGGACCGGCAGATGCGCAGGTTGGAGATGGTGTGGTATTGGCCGTCAATTTTGCCCTTGAACCAGCCGTCGGTTTTGTCGGCGGTTTCATCCTTGTTGGCGGAGATGGGGGGCATCCAGCCCTCGGCCTCCTCGCCGGAGGCCTTGGCAATGGCCTGGCCGATGCTCTCCATCAGCGGGCCCATGTCGATGTCCGCCGTCAGCACATAATACCCGTCCCGGGGGGCGTCGGGCACGCCGTCCTTGTTGGCGTCGGCGGATTTCCAGCCGCCGGAGAGATAGAGCAGCTGCTCGGGCGTGCCGATCTCATAGCGCTTGGCGGCCTTGTTGTATGCGGGAGGCTTCGCGCCCAGGGACACCAGGGTCTCCGTGTCCCAGCACTCCTCGCTCCACCAGCCCTCGGCCTCCTTGGCGGAGACGCCGGCGGCCAGCATGGGCAGAGCCATGGCCAGCACGAGCAGCAGGGAAACCAGTTTCGCGGTGTGTTTTTTCATCGTTGTCTCATCCTCCTTTTTTCGCCGCGCCGCGCCCGGATATGACGGCGCAGTGCGGTCAAGTTCACCTTTAGGATAGTCCTGCCCCTCCTGCTTTGTCAATAGAACCTTGTCATTTTCAACAGTTCTTACGATTACACAAGCGTTTGCCTATGTAAATTTCCGCAAATTTCGTGCTCCTTTGCGTAGAAAGGAGAGGCCGCCTGGAGAACCCCTTCCCGCGCATGGAGCCGGGGGTCCCGTCCGGCGCGCGGGCCGTTTCAGGCGGGCGCACCCCGCATTCTTGCAGATGACAAGTCCGGATCCGTGTGGTATACTCAAGGCGATACAGGTTTTTCGGCGCGCGGGCGAAACGCGCTGTTCGCGGAGACGAAGGAAGGGGGGCCCGCTGATGTGGAAAGAACCCAGGCGGCTGCCGGAGGCCGCCGGCATGCTGCTGATCCTGGCGCTGACCGGCGCCGTGCTCTACCTTCTGCTCCTCTGCCCCGGCGACCTCTCCGCCCGGCAGACGGAGAACCGGCGGATTTTCGGCGCTACCTACATGACCATGAACAACCCCTATTATCAGGTGCTGGACAACTGCCTGCGCTCGGAGCTGGAGGCCAAGGGGGACGTCCTGCTGACCCGGGACGCCGCCATGGACCAGGAGCGCCAGAACGGGGAGATTGAAGAGCTCATCGCCTCAGGGGCACAGGCGATCTTCCTGACCCCCGTGGAGTGGGACACCGCCCGGGCGGGGCTGGAGGCCGCGGCGGAGGCCGGGGTTCCGGTCATCGTGGTGGACGCGCCGGTGCGGGACGCGGACCTGGCCGCCTGCTCCGTCCTCTCGGACAACTACCAGGCAGGGGTCCTCTGCGCGGAGCACCTGATGGCTGCCCGGGACGGGGCCAAAATCATTTTGCTGGAGCACATCTCCGCCAGCTCCGGCGTGGAGCGCATTCAGGGCTTCCGGGACGCCATTGCGGGCCGCGAGGACTTTCGCATCGTGGCCTCCGGCGAGTCCGACGGGCAGATTGAAAACGCCATGCCCGTCATGGAGGAGCTCCTCCGCCGGGCCCCGGAGGCGGACGTGCTCATGGCCCTCAACGACCCCAGCGCCTTCGGCGGGCTCGCCGCCATCGAGGGGGCGGGGCTCAGCGGGCGCTTCCTCATCTACAGCGTGGACGGCTCCCCGGAGGCCAAGGCCCTGGTGAGCGACGGGCTCATGACCGCCACCTGCGCCCAGTTTCCCACCCGCATTGCCAAAGAGGCGGCGGCCCAGGGCTACCGGGCCCTGGAGGGCGGCTGTGACCAGAGAGAGATCATTGTGCCGGTAGAGCTGCTGACGAAAGAGAACGTACATCGCTATGGAACGGACGGGTGGCAGTGATGGACAACGAAAAGACCTTATCCAGCCTCTCCCGGCTGATGTTCGCCCTGAACCTGGCGATTATCCTGTTTTACTCCCTGGCCTGTCTGATCACGACGCTGCGGGTCTGCGGCTCCTTCGGCGCCTACGACTTCCTCTCCTCCGCCGGGCGGATTCCCCCGCCGCCCTGGAGAATGCCCCTGTGGGCCCTGGGGCAGTACCTGCTCCTGTGCGCCGTCAGCTTCGGAAAAAACCGCTGGGACATTGAGCGCTTCCAGGTCCGCCTGCTGGTCTGCCTGGTGGAGATCCTGCTGTGCGCGGGCGTCACCGCCTCCCTGGGCTTCTACTACAGCGGCGCGGCCCTGCTGGTGCTGGCGGACCTGGTCCACTATGTGCGCAACGGCGCGGCCCGGGCCTGCTTCACGGCGGCGCTGATTCTGCTGTTCTCCTTCGGGCGCTACGAGATCCTCTATCCCCTGACAGGGGGCATCGCCTTCAGCGCCTACCTGGACTACTACAACCAGACGGTCCGGAGCCTCTTCGCCGGGGTGGAGAGCCTGCTGGTCTGCCTGAACGTGCTGCTGTTCGTCCTCTTTATGATCCTGCTCTTTACAGGCCAGAAGGCGGAGAACAGCCGCATCCGGAAGCTCAACAAACAGCTGAACCAGGCCAACGACCGCCTCCGGGACTACGCCTTCGAGCTGGAGCGCATGACGGAGGTCCGGGAGCGGAACCGCCTGGCCCGGGAGATTCACGACACCCTGGGCCACACGCTGACGGGCATCATCATGGGCTCCGACGCGGGCCTGGCCCTCTTCGACGCCGCGCCGGAGGAGGCCAAGAAGCGCATCCAGGTGGTGGCCCAGGCGGCCCGGGACGGGCTGAACGATGTGCGCCGGTCCATCAAGGCCCTGCGGCCCGACGCTTTGGAAAACACCTCTCTGGAGGAGGCGCTGGAGGCCATGATCACCAACTTCAAGGCCACCACCTCGGCGGAGGTCCTCTATGACCAGCAGGCCGGGCCCCTGCACTTCGCCCAGGACGAGGAGGACACCCTGTACCGGGTCCTCCAGGAGAGCATGACCAATGCCGTCCGGCACGGGCACGCCACGGAGATCCGCATCCGGCTGACCCGGCGGGAGAGCCTCCTGACCATCGACGTGCGGGACAACGGCCTGGGCAGCGGGGAGGAGCCCCAGGAGGGCTTTGGCCTGCGGCACATGCGGGAGCGGCTGGAGCTGCTGGGGGGCTCCCTGACCTTTGGGAACCGGGAGGCCTTGGACGGAGACGGGGAGCGGGGCTTTTACATCGTGGTGAGCCTGCCCATCCGGGGGAAGGAGGAGGAAGCATGATCCGAGTTTTGATCGTGGACGACCAGGAGCTCTTCCGGGAGAGCCTGAAGGTGGTCCTCAGCGTCAGCCCCGGCATTGAGGTCGTCGGCGCGGCCTCCGGCGTCCAGGAGGCGCTGAAAAGCGCCGCCGCCTGCCGCCCGGACGTGGTGCTGATGGATATCCGCATGCCCGGCATGGACGGGGTGGAGGGCGCCCGGCTCTTCAAGGAGCGGTATCCCCATATGAAGGTTGTCGTGCTGACCACCTTTGACGACGACGAGTATGTCTTCGGAGCCCTGAAAAACGGGGCCAGCGGCTACCTCCTCAAGGGCAGCAGCGTCTCCGAGCTGTCCAGGGCGATCCAGATCGTCCACGAGGGCGGGGCCATGCTGAACCCGGAGATCGCCAGCAAGGCCATTCAGCAGTTTTCCAGCATGGCGAAGGGAACCGCCTCCCTCCAGGTGGACCAGCGGGGCGAGGCGGAGCTCAGCCGCAGCGAGCGGCAGGTGATCCAGGCCGTGGGCCGGGGCCTGTCCAATAAAGAAATCGCCGGGGAGCTATGCCTCTCCGAGGGGACGGTGCGCAACGCCATCAGCGGCATTTTGAGCAAGCTGGCCCTCCGGGACCGGACCCAGCTGGCCATCTGGGCCGTGCAGACCGGCGCGGTGAATCAGGGGATGTTCCCATGAGGCGCCGCCTGGGAATCGCGGCCCTGGCCGCCGCGCTGCTGGCCGGGGGGCTCCTCTGGGGCCTGGAGGCCCGGCGGGAGCCGGTGCTGACCGTGGGCGTCTACGCCGGGAGCTACTGGCAGACTCCAAACGGGGACTGTTATCAGATTCTGGACGACGCCATCGCCCTCTTTCAGGAGGCGCACCCCGGCGTCCGGGTGGAGTACGTCAGCGGCATCCCCACGGACGCCTACAGCGAGTGGCTGGCGGAGCAGATTCTGAAGGGGACGGAGCCGGACCTCTTCTTCGTCCTGCCGGAGGACTTCAACCTCCTGGCCTCCTCCGGAGCCCTGGCGGAGTTGGACGGGCTCATGGCCTCGGACCCGGACTTCGACGCCGACGGCTACTACGGGCCCTGCCTCCGGGCCGGGCGCTTCGGCGGGAAGCAGTACGCCCTGCCTCAGGAGAGCGTGCCCACCATCATGTTTGTCAACAAGACCCTGCTGGAGAGCCGGGGAATCCCCCTGCCGGACAACTGCTGGACCTGGGAGGACTTTTACGATATCTGCGCCCGGGTGACGGACCTGGACAGCCGGACCTTCGGCGTGTACGGCTACACGTGGCAGAACGCCCTATACGCAAACGGGACCGGCCTCTTCTCCGAGGACGGGACGGCCTGCTACCTGGCGGACGAGCGGGTCCAGGCGGCGGTCCGCTTCGCCAGGAGCCTTGGGAACCTGAACGGGGGCTACACCGTCACGGCCCGGGACTTCGACCTGGGCCGGGTGGCCTTCCGGCCCTTCCTGTTTTCCGAGTACCGGGCCTACCAGCCCTACCCCTGGCGGGTGCGGAAGTACTCCGGCTTTGCGTGGGACTGCGTGTGTATGCCCGCCGGGCCCAAGGGAGACAACGTGTCCGAGCTCCACACCATGCTGCTGGGCGTCGGCGCCCGGAGCAAAAACCGGGAGCTTGCCTGGGAGCTGGCCAAGCTCCTCTCCTGGGACGAGACCATCCAGAGCCGGCTGTACACCTACTCCCACGGCATCTCCCCCGTGCGGCGGGTGGCGGAAAACGCCGGGGCACTGGCGGCCCCGGACCTGCCCGGCGGCTTCTCGTCGGAGGTCATCCGGGAGATCATGAGCACCGCCGTGACGGCCCCCCGCTTTGAGCGCAGCGCCCAGGCCATGATGATGGCGGAGAGCGCCGTGGCGGAGGCCGGGGACCAGGACCAGAGGATGCTCATTGCCCAGAGGGAGATCAACGTCTTCCTGAACCAGTGACAAATCTCATCGCACGAAAAAAACGCCTGTCCGGAACCAGAGCTCTGGTTTCCGGGCGGGCGTTTTCTTTGCGCAGTTTCACCAAAATGAGGGGGCCGTATTTTCGGAAACTGTCAGAGGGTTTGGAACGGGCCGAGATTTTATGACATTTGTCATCCGGAAGTCGTGACAAAGCTCAGGTGCGCAAACAGCAGATTTCCGTTAAGCTGTAACCATCCTGAACGACACGACAGAAAGGGAGAAGACAGTATGCGGTATCATTTGATTGTCAGCCACGGCGGCTTTGCCTCGGGATTGGCGGAGGCCTTGGGAATGCTGGTGGGGAAGCGGGAGGACGTGCTCCCGGTCTCCTTCCGGGACGGCATGGCCCTCCCCGCCTTCCAGGAGCAGGTCCGGCAGGTCACCGCCCCCATCACGGCGGAGGACGAGGTCCTGGTCCTGGCGGACCTGGTGAACGGCTCCCCCCTGACCACCACCATGGCGGTGCTGGCGGAGAGCCCGGGCCTCGCCAGCGTCCGGGCCGTGGGCGGCATGAACCTCCCCATGGCTGTGGCGGCCATCGAGGGGGAGGACGACCCCCTGGACGAGACGGCGGAGGCCATGAAGTCCTGCGCCGTGGAGGAAGTCAAGCAGTTCCAGACGGACACCGGAAGCGACGACGATATTTGACCCTGTCGGGAGCTGGTAGGGGCGGCTATCAGCCGCCTGCGGGAAACTCGCAGATGGGCGGATGATATCCGCCCCTACAACATCAAAAATTTTAGGAGGAAACATTTATGATCAGCTTCATCAGAATCGACGACCGCATGATCCACGGGCAGACCTGCACCCGCTGGTCCCTGGAGTACCCCTGCACCGGCCTGATTGCCGTCAACGACAAGGCCGCGGAAACCCCGGTGCTGAAGGCCGCCTATAAAAACGCCAGCGACAAGAAGACCTTCGTCTGGACCCTGGCGGACTGGCAGGCCAAGAAGGAGAAGGTCCTGGCCAGCCAGGACCAGTACTTCCTCATCGCCAAGAACCCCGTCGACATGGCCAACGTCCTGCTGAGCCAGCCCTTTGACCCCGGTATCCGGGACATCTGCGTGGGCCCCTGCAACGACCGCCCCGGCGCGGTGAAGCTGGGGAACAACCAGTCCATCACCCAGGAGGAGGCCGAGGCCTTCGAGGACCTGATGGCGGCGGGGTACAACATCGAGTTTGCCCTCATCAAGGAGGCCGCCATCGGCAACTGGAAGAAGTTCCGGGGCCAGTTCGGCTTCAACGATTAAGCCCACTCCCTGAACCTGCCCGTAGGGGCGGCTATCAGCCGCCCGTCTTCCCGGAAACTCCGGAGCTTCCATAGAACGGGCGGATGATATCCGCCCCTACGGAGGCAAATCTAAGATTCAGAAAGGAACCATCGTCATGACAATCAATGTTGTGCAGGCCGCCATCTTGGGGCTGTGCGCGTGCCTGTCCTCCATGCCGGGCCTGGGCGGCACCACCTTCGGAAACTACACCCTGGGCCGCCCCCTCATCGGCGGTTTGATCTGCGGTCTGGTCCTGGGCAACGTGCCCATGGGCATCATGCTGGGCGCGGCGGTGCAGATCGTGTACATCGCCCTGGTCACCCCCGGCGGCACCGTGTCCGCCGACGTGCGCTCCATCTCCTACATCGGCATCCCCCTTGCCATGCTGTACGTCTCCTCCGTGGGGCTGGACCCCGCCACCGCCGAGGCCCAGGGCTTCGCGGTCTCCATGGCCGCCACTGTGGGCACCGTGGGTACGGTCTTGTTCTACGGCACCGCTACCGTCAACCTGGTCTGGCAGCACATGGGCCTGGAGTGGGTCAAGAAGGGCCAGCTGAAGAAGCTGTATCTGGTGGACATGGTCCTGCCCTGGATCTCCCACATCCTCTGCTCCTTCATTCCCACCTTCATCATGTGCTACTTCGGCTCCAACATGGTCCAGCTCATCAAGGACTACCTGCCCATGGACGGCCTGGCCATGAAGACCCTCTTCACCGTGGGCTCCCTGCTTCCCGCCGTGGGCGTGGCCATCCTCCTCAAACAGGTGGTGTCCAAGCCCGTGGACTTCCTGACCTTCTTCTTTGGCTTCACCCTCTGCGCCTGCATGCACCTGAACCTGATTGGCTGCGCCATCGTAGGCGGCTTCTTCGCCATCATCAACTACAACATCCGCTGCCTGGCCCTGCGGCCCGCCGCCGCCACGGCCGCCATCGGCGCGGGAGACGACGATGAGGAGGATATCTGACCATGAAAAAGCTTTCGAAAAAGGCACTGAACCACTCCTTCCTCAACTGGTTCTACGGCCACCTGACCTGCTTCTCCCAGGAGCATATGCAGACCTTCGGCTACATGACCGCCATGCTCCCCATTGTCCAGGAGCTTTATGACACCAACGAGGAGCAGACGGAAAAGGTCCTGACCTACTCCACCTTCTTCAACACCGAGCCCCAGGTGGGCTCCATCGTGGTGGGCATCACCGCCGGCATGGAGGAGGCCCGGGCCAACGGGGAACCCGTGGACGACGAGACCATCAACGGCATCCGGGCGGGACTCATGGGCCCCCTGGCGGGCATCGGCGACTCCCTGGTCGTCGGCACCCTGCTCCCCATCCTGCTGGGCATCGCCCTGGGCCTCTCCGGCGGCGGCTCCCCCCTGGGCGCCATCTTCTACATCCTGGCTTGGAACATCGGCATGTTCCTCATCATGCGCTTCATGTACTTCAAGGGCTACGAGCTGGGCGGCAAGGCCGTGGAGATACTCGTCGGTGAAAAAGCCAACGCCATCCGGGACTCCATCATCATGCTGGGCACCATGGTCATCGGAGGCGTGACGGCCAGCTGGATCAACATCACGACCTCCTTCCAGATGCTGGGCAGCGACGGAAGCGTCATCGTGGACCTGCAGAAGACCCTGAACGACGTGTATCCCTCCATCCTCAGCGCCGTGTTCGTTCTGGTCTGCTGGTATCTCCTCAGCAAGAAGCGCTTAAGCCCCGTGGTGGTCATGCTGATTCTGGTAGCTGTGGCCTTCGTGGGCGTGCTCCTGGGCTTCTTCGACCCGAGGCTTGCTTACTAAGCCGTCGCAAGCTGCGTATCCCTCGCTTCCGGCCCTTGGCCGAAAGCTCACTCACTTCGCTGCTCCGTCTTTCCAGCCGTGATCCGCTTCGCTGGGTTCACGGCTGGGAAGGGGAGTGAAAATCAATCATTAGGAGAACGCTTATGCTGAGCAAAGAACTGGCGCTGGACGAGGCGCGGAAGCAAAAGGAGGCCCTGGCGGTAATCGGAGGCTGGCGGCGGTGTTTGTTCCTGCTGACGGCCTCCCTGTCCGCCCTGGCGGTGTTCGGGTTCCAGATGGAGGGCTGGCTGGTTTTGGGCATTTCTGCGGCAATCGCCGCGGCGGTGAGCCTGGGGCTGACCTTCCTGGTGGACCTGAGCATCCGCAACGGCCGCCGGAACGTGGAGCGGATTCTGGACTCCCTCCGGTAATATTTCGACAAAGAGGCGCGTTATGATGCGGCAGACCTATTCCATTGTATTCCTGGATATCGACGGGACGCTGCTGGATTCCAGCCACCGTATCTCCCCCAACACAAAGGGGCTTTTAAACCGCCTGGAGAGGCGGGGCGTCCCCGTCATCCTCTGCTCCGCCCGCTACCCGGACGGCGTGGAGTTCGTTGTGCGGCAGGCGGAGCTCCGCAGCCCCATCGTCTGCTACGGCGGGGCGCTGATCCTGGACGAAAAGCGCTCCATCCTGGCGGACACGGGGATCGGAATCCAGACCGCCGTCCGCTTCAAGCGGTTCGTGGACGAGCGCTTCCCGGAGCTCATCACCAGCACCTATCTCTACAGCGTCTGGCTGGTGGACGACGCCGAAAACCCCGCCATCCGGCGGGAGGCGGACATCATTCAATGCACGCCCCTGGCCGGGAATCTGGAAACGGCCTCCCAGGCCATGGACCATGTCCACAAGCTGCTTTGCATGGGAGCGCCCGGGCAGATCCTCCGGCTTCAAAAAGAGGCGGCGCCCCTGTTCCCGGAGGTAGAACTGCTCAGCTCCGGCGCGACATACCTGGAGGTTCTGCCGAAGGGCGTCTCCAAATGCACCGCCATGCAGGCGCTCCAGGCCCATTACGGCCTGGGCCGGGAGTCGTCCGTGGCCTGCGGGGACCACTTCGTGGACCTGGAAATGATCCGGTACGCGGGGCTGGGAATCGCCATGGGCAACGCGCCGGAGGAGGTCCGGGCGGCGGCGGACCGGGTGACGGCCTCCAACGACGGGGAGGGGGTCTATATCGCCCTGAAGAACCTAAGATTTTCCCCGCCGCCGAAAAAAGACGCATAGCGCGGAGCCCCCGGCGGGGACCAGGTCCGTCCTGTCCCCGCCGGGGGCTTCCGCTTAGAAAGCTCCGCCCGGCCTCCGCCGTATTACCAGGTCGGGCCCCGCATAATGACCTCCCGGGCCTCCTCCATAGTCAGCCCTTCCGTATCATAGTGCCCCTCACAGCCCACCTTGTACTCGCCGATGACATTCCCCTCAGAATTGTACAGGGGGATGGAGTACCAGTGGGGACACTCCTCCTTAGAAAGGCCCTGCAAGGCCGTCCCGGCCTCATGCAGCTCGGCCTCCCGGATATACCCCTCCGGGCGGCCCTCCGGCGGATAGGCGGCCAAATGATGCAGGTCCGGCATATAGCCCACATAGTCCGCCAGCAGTATGGAGCCGTAGCTCTCGCCCTTGCTGTTTTTGGGGTAGTCCCCGTCCACCAAGGACCACTTCATGGCCTTTTTGTCGCTTTCCTGAAGGGCGTCCTTGTTCCCCACCAGATACTCCCACCGCAGCACTCCGTTTTTGTCCTTGAACATCTTGTCGTTTCCCCGGTAGGAGTTCGGATCGTCGTCCGGCAGGATGGTCCCGCCCAGGCTCTTGATCAGCTCCACGTCGCCCCGGCGGGGATTTTCGGGCACCGTCTTGGGCGTGCGGAGGTCAATGACATTCTCATCGGCGGCGGGCTGAGGATCAGAGGCGGGCTTGGCGGGCTGTTTCCCCAGAAGGACCGTCTTGGCGGCGGAGTCATAGCCAATCTCCGTGCCCAGCAGCTCGCTGATGGTGCGGATGGGCAGATAGTTGGTCTTCCCTCCCGCCGCGTCGGTGTAGAGGATGGAGCCGGGGACCTTCTGCCCGTTGGCGGCGGTGATGTCCTGGCCCGCCGTGATCTTCTGCTGTCCGTCCAGAGCCACGTTGGCGAAGTTGTAGGACACCTTCCCGGAAGCCGCCAAGGCGGTGGTCAGGCAGAGGGACAGGGCCAGGGCGGCAAAGAAGCCTCCGGCAAAGGACGCGATTCGTTTTTTCATGGTGATGACCTTCCTTTCGTGTTTCCGGCGGGAAGGAGGAAGCCCTCCCGCCCCCGTTCTATCTGGTAAACGGAGAGGGAGGGCTTCGCATTACACAATTTTCAAAAATCTAGAAAATTTTTTCACTCGTCCATTCGCTCCAGCTCGCTCAGCTCCACCCGAATCCCGGCGACGTCCACCGCCGTCACCGCGGCGGGGTCGATGGGATAGGGATAGCTGCGGCTGCAGTCGCCGCCGCCCCCGCTGCTCTGTGTATTTGAGAGGTCCACATAGGTCCCGTCCTCCGTCCAGAGGCCCCGCACGCTCTCGCCAGACGCGAGGAAGGTATCCTCCATCATTCTTTGGAGTTTGCTCTCCTGCTCCGGGGTCAGGGTCTCGCCGGGCTGGGGCAGCAGCGGCTCCGTCGGGTCGTCAAAGTACGCGGTCAGCTCCAGGGCGGAGAGCTTAAACCCCGTGAAGTGGAGGGGGATCTCCATGACCGTCACTTGGACGTCGGCCCCCTCGTAGCTGATGGGCAGAATGGGCTCGTTCAGGGTGAAGGTCAGGTCAAAGGGCCCCTCGATAAAGACCGTGCCCGGCCCGGGGTTCTGGGCGTATCCGTTTTCGTCGATAATGCTCTCGCCCTTTCCGTCCGCGTAGGTGGCGAGGTTCTCCAGGTGCAGGGTCAGTTCCGGCCGCTTCGTCTCCGTAAACCAGCGGGAGAGCAGCATCGCGTTGATTTGAAAGCGGATGATGTTCCCCTCCCGTTCGTCCGCATTCGTAATCCCCAGCATAATCATTCCCATTTCCAGCCTGTCCTGGAGGTCCGCCTCCTGCTGCTCCGGGGACGGGGTCTCGCCGGTAAAGGCATAGTGTTCCTTCAGCATGCCCCTCGCATACTCCTCCGACTGGTCGTCCCGCAGCCGCAGACGGCAGTCTCCCCCGTAGATGGGGGTGTACTGCCGGACCTCCTCCGGAATGTTGGGGCTCTCGATAGCAAAGGACAGCCACACGTCGCTCCCGTCCCACACGGCGGCGTTGAGGGTCACCGTGGCGTCCCCCACCGTCTGGCTCTGCTCAATGGCCGTGCCGGTGCGGTTCAGCACCTCCTCGGAGACCTCCGGGGCCTGGGGGTCCACCCCCAGCCGGGGAAACCACTGGGAGAACTGCCCGGTCACCACAGCGTAGGCGCAGGCGGAGAGCAGCAGCAGCGCCGCCACAATGGCAATCAGCCGCCAGTCCAGCCGTTTCCGGCTCCCGGACCGCCGCCGGGCCCAGGCCTGGGGGTCCGCCAGAAGCCGCATCCGCTCCCGGAGATAGCCGGGGGAAAAGTCCGGCTCTTTTGCCTCCGCGCTCCGGAGGGCCCGCTCATACTGCGCCAGGTTGGCGTCCATCAGCGCCCGGCGCAGGAGGATGTCAAACTGCGTCATAGATGTACCCCTCCTTTTCCAGCCGCTCCTTCAGCATGGCCCGGCCCCGCATCACCCGGACGCCCACGGTGGTCTCCTTGAGCCCCAGCCGCCGGGCGATCTCCTTATTTGGCTCCTCCTCCACCAGCTTGAGCTCCAGGACCCGCCGGTAGTTCTCCGGCAGGGAGCGGATGAGGGAGACCAGGTAGTCGTACTCCTCCTGGCGGTCCTCCTGTGCGGGCGGGTCCCAGTCCTCGGGGAAGGCGACGGTCCGCCGCTCCGAGCGGATCATGTCCAGGGCGCAGTTCTTGGCCACGGTGACCACATAGCCCTCCGTCTCCCCCCAGGGCAGGGCGGACACCCGGTCCCAGCTCTGCACCAGCTTGAGCCAGGTCTGCTGGGCGGCGTCCTCCGCCTTGTCCGGGTTTCCCAGGACCCGGAGGGCCACCGCATAGATTTTTTTCTCGTGAGCCTCGAACAGCCGCGTGAACCGCCGCTGGTCCTGTTCGGTCTCCAGCATGGCGAGATAGATCGCAAGCATAAAAGCTCTCCTCCTTTGTGTTGAATTGGCCTCACCCGGTAAACGGCCGGGGAGGGGGAAATATTACATGGGGAAATAATTTTTTAAATTTAGAAAGGAACGGCCCATAAGGGCAAGCGGCAAGGATGGGTTGTGTGACTTTATCACGGTACCCACGGCCCGATTCCGGTATCATACTGCTATCAATTCCGGGAGGTCACCGTATGGAAACTAGAATCAAGCGGCGGGCGGTTGTGAACGGGGACGCCTGCGTGGCCTGCGGCTGCTGCGTGAAGGTGTGTCCCCTGTCCGCCATTCAGGTCCGGCACGGCGTCCGGGCGGCTGTGGACCCGAAGCGCTGCGTGGGCTGCGGCAAGTGCGCGAGGGAGTGCCCCGCGTCCGTGATTGTCATTCAGGAGGTTCCGGCATGAAAAAGCGTTGGTATGATTACCTCTGGATCGTGGAGCTGGTTTACATGACGCTGGGGTTTTTCAACATCCTGTTCGCCTGGCTGGGCCTGTTCTTCTTCTGCATCCCGCTGATCATCTCCCTGGTCTGGGGCACGAAGGGCTACTGCAACCGCTACTGCGGCCGGGGCCAGCTGTTCGGCCTGCTGGGCGGGCGCTTCGGCCTGTCCCGGAAAAAGGATATCCCCCAGTGGATGAAGAGCAAGTGGTTCCGCTACGGCTTTTTGATCTTCTTCTTCATCATGTTCTTCCAGATGCTTTGGAATACATACCTGGTCTTTGCCGGCGTACAGGGCCTCCGGCAGGCGGTGACGCTGCTGTGGACCTTCAAGCTCCCCTGGCACTGGGCCTATCACGGCACGTTCTTTTCCCCGGGCGTCGCCCAGTTCGCCTTCGGCTTTTACAGCGTCATGCTGACCTCCACCGTTCTCGGCCTGGTCACCATGGTCCTGTTCAAGCCCCGCAGCTGGTGCGTCTACTGCCCCATGGGCACCATGACCCAGTTGATCTGCAAAGCCAAAAACGGAAAGGATGAGTCAGTATGAAAGTAGTCATCATCGGCGGCGTGGCGGGAGGGGCCACGGCGGCGGCCCGGCTCCGGCGGCTGGACGAACAGGCGGAGATCGTGGTCTTCGAGCGCTCCGGCTACGTCTCCTACGCCAACTGCGGCCTGCCCTACTACATCGGCGGGGTCATCGAGGCCCCCGAGGCCCTGACCCTCCAGACGCCGGAGAGCTTCTACTCCCGGTTTCGCGTCACCATGAAGGTGCGCCACGAGGTCACGGCCCTGCACCCGGACCGGAAAACGGTCTCCGTCAAAAACCTGGAGACGGGGGAGGAATTTGAGGAATCCTACGACAAGCTCCTCCTCTCCCCCGGCGCGAAGCCCACCCAGCCCCGCCTCCCCGGCGTGGGCCTGGAGAAGCTCTTCACCCTGCGGACCGTGGAGGACACGTTCCGCATCAAGGACTACATCCGCGCCCATCACCCCCGGTCCGCCGTGCTGGCGGGCGGCGGCTTCATCGGCCTGGAGCTGGCGGAGAATCTGCGGGAGCTGGGCATGGAGGTCACCATCGTCCAGCGGCCCAGGCAGCTCATGAACCCCTTTGACCCGGACATGGCGGCCTTCCTCCACAGCGAGGTAAGGGCCCACGGCGTGAAGCTGGCCCTGGGGCAGACCGTGGAGGGCTTTGAGGAAAAAGACGGCGGCGTGGATGTGCTGCTGAAGGACCGCGATCCGCTTCACGCCGACATGGTGGTCCTGGCCATCGGGGTCACCCCGGACACCGCCCTGGCGAAGGAGGCCGGGCTGGAGCTGGGGATCAAGGGCAGCATCGTGGTCAACGAGCGGATGGAGACCGACCTCCCGGACGTCTACGCCGTGGGGGACGCCGTGCAGGTAAAGCACGCCGTCACAGGGCAGGACGTCCTGCTCTCCCTGGCGGGGCCCGCCAACAAGCAGGGACGCATCGCGGCGGATAACATCTGCGGCGGGGACAGCCGGTATCTGGGGAGCCAGGGCAGCTCCGTCCTCAAGGTCTTCGGCCTGACGGCGGCGGTCACCGGCGTCAACGAGACCAACGCCAAAAAGGCGGGCCTGGATGTGGACACGGTGATCCTGTCGCCTATGAGCCACGCGGGCTACTACCCCGGCGGAAAAATCATGACCATGAAGGTGGTCTTTGAAAAGGGCACTTGCCGCCTCCTGGGGGCCCAGATTGTGGGCTATGAGGGCGTGGACAAACGGATCGACGTGCTGGCTACAGCCATCCACGCCGGGCTGACGGCCGTTCAGCTGAAGGACCTGGATCTGGCCTACGCGCCGCCCTACTCCTCCGCCAAGGACCCGGTGAATATGGCGGGCTTCATGATTGAAAATATCGCCAAGGGCGTTGTGAGGCAGTTTCATACTGAGGACGTGGCGGCCCTGCCCCGGGACGGCAGCGTGACGCTGCTGGACGCCCGGACGCCTCTGGAGTATGCGGGAGGCCATATCGAGGGCTTCCGGAACATCCCCGTGGATGAGCTGCGGGAGCGGCTGGGAGAGATCGAGCCCGGCAAGCCGGTCTACGTGATCTGCCAGAGCGGTCTGCGGAGCTACATCGCCTGCCGCATCCTGGCCGGGCGGGGCTATGAGGCTTACAACTTCTCCGGCGGCTTCCGGTTCTACGGCGCGGTGATCAGCGACCGCCGCCTCATCGAATCGGCGACGGCCTGCGGCATGGATCAGTGAACGGAAAACCCCCTCCTCGGAGGGGGTTTTCACATGTCCCGCAGAGCCGTCAGCTTTTTCTCGTCCAGGAGCTCCACCGTGCTCCGGGACAGTTTGACCATCCCCTCGGACTGTAAATAGCGAAGCATCCGTGTGACGACCTCCCGGTGGGTCCCCAGGTGGTTGGCGATGGTCTCGTGGGTGATGGAGAGCCGGCGCGCGCCCTCAATGGCGGACTCCTCCAGCAGGAAGGCGGCCACCCGCCTGTCCATGCGATTCCACATGATCTGCTCGATCAGCCACATGACCTCGGAAAACCGGGCGGCCATGATCTCGTTGGTGTAGTTGGCCGCGGCGGCGGACTGCTCCATGAGCCGTTTGTAGACGTCCGCAGGGATGATCCACAGCTCGGAGTCCTTCTCTGCCGTGATGGTAATATCGAATTGGATGCTCCGCATCATGCAGGAGGCGGAGAACAGGCAGAGGTCCCGGTCAAACAGGCGGTAGAGGGTGACCTCCCGTCCCTCTTTGGAGAGGATAAATGCCCGGAGCTGGCCGGATTTCACCAGCAGCAGCCCGGTGCAGTCCGTGCCGCCGCCGTGGAGGACGGTCCCCTTCTTCACGGCGCGGCTGACCAGGCTGCCGGAAAGGGCCTCCCGCTGTCCGGGGGCCAGCTGATCCCATATGGGGAAGTATTCTGAAAAGTTCATGGCGGTTACTCCTCGTGTCAGGCTGCACTTAAGTATAAAGCCTCCGGCGGCATCTGTCAAAGCCTATGATGCTCCGGCGGGATTTAGCCGTCTGATATCGGGGCGCCGTGATCAATCGAAAGCGGCAGACGCCCGCCTCCTGCCGCCGCAAAATCCGGCGGAAAACGGCTATGTCAACGGCTACGGCGACGGACGCTTCGGCGTGGATGACCGGGTGACCCGGGCCCAGCTGGCGGCAATCTTCCACCGCTCCGCCGGGAGCCCCGCCGCTTCCGGGACCACCCGGTCCGACGGGCGTTTTGACCCCCAGACCCCCGCCACCCGGGCCGAGGTGGTCTCCGCCCTGTATCAGTACCGGCGTCTCTCCAGCGGCGAGGCCCCCGCTCCGGCCCCTGCACCCGACCAGGGCGGCAAAATCCTGGTGGCCTACTTCTCGGATACAAACAACACGGAGAACGTCGCCAAGCACCTGGAGGCCATCCTGGGCGCGGACCTCTATCAAATCACCCCGGAGGCCCCCTACACCGCCGCCGACCTGAATTACAACGACTCCGGCTGCCGGGCCAACCGGGAGCAGGATGACAATTCCGCCCGTCCGGCCATCTCCGGCTCTGTGGAAAACCTGGCGGACTATGACGTGGTGTTCCTGGGGTATCCCATTTGGTGGGGCCAGGCCCCCAAGATCCTGTATTCCTTTCTGGAGGGCCGGCGCTTCAGCAGCGGCGCGTCCCGGGAGACGGTGGAGTCTTGGGTCAACAGCTTGGAGCTGCCCGCCGCGGCGAGCCCAGCTGCGGAGGGGTAAGCCTCCGCGCTGGATCTCACGGTCAGCGAGACCGGGGCTTGACTTGGAACGCCCTCCAGGATGTAACATGAGGATCCCTCAACTTTCAGAAAATCCTGACAGAGCAGAGGCACCACAAAAATAAGGGTAGAAGTATTGCGCAGTCCTATAAAACCGCTTAATACTCCTACCCTTATTTAAATTAAAAGATCTGCCGTCCCTGGACGAACTTATACCGGATATCCCGCTCGTCCGAGAGATAGATGGTCTGCTCCAGCCGCTTTTCCAGCTCAGATTGCCCTTGAGAAGTATACCGGCTGTCGTCGATGATGAGGGCGTCGAACTCAAATTCGGGCGCGAAGGATCCCACCTTTCCAAAGAAGGCCCCGCCGCCCATGGTGCCCAGGTAAAACGCCTCCTTCGCCGTCAGCGGTTCCAGGGAGGCGTCCACCAGCCGCCACCGGAGCTTGGACGCCTGGACGGCGTCCGTCATGGCGCGGAAGATGGACGTGTGGGTGCCTCCGGCCATGTCGCTGCCCAGGCCCACGGACAATCCCTCCCGCAGGAAACGGCGGATTGGCGCGATGCCCGAGGACAGGTTCGTGTTGGAGGCGGGACAGTGGGCCACGAAGATGTTCCGCCGCTTCATCAGGGCGGTCTCCTCCTCATCCGAGTAAACGCAGTGGGCCATGATCGTGGGACAGCCGGGACCGCCGAACAGGCCGAAGGCGTCATAGGCGTCCGCGTAGTTTTTGGAGCTGGGGCAGAGCTCCCGGACCCAGGCGATCTCGCCCTGATTTTCCGACAGGTGGGATTGGACGGGCAATCCGTAAATCTGCTGGATCATGTGCAGCTCCCGCATCAGCTGGTCCGAGCAGGAGGGAATGAACCGGGGCGTCAGGATGGGGAGGGTATGCTGATAGCGCCCCTTGATTTCCTTCAGCCAGGACTTGGTGGATTTGGCAGCCGCACAGGCGGAGGCCTCCCGGAGGGCGTCGGGGCTGTTGCGGTCCATGTTGACCTTTCCCACCATGGTGCAGAGGCCGGACACCTCCAGAAGGTCCATCAGGTGTACGGTGGCCTCTTGGTGGAGCGTGGCAAAGACGCAGGCCCGGGTGTTGGGCCCCCGCCGCACATCCTCCACAAAGCGCCGGTAAGCCCGGTCCGCGTATTCCAAATCGGCGTACCGGCTCTCCTCCGGGAAGGTGTGGGTGTTCAGCCACTCCAGCAGCTCCAGGTCCATCCCCAGGCCTCGGAAGGCGTACTGGGGAGCGTGGACGTGGAGGTCGGTAAGTCCGGGCACCGCCAGCGCGCCGGAGCAGTCCAGTAGGGGCAGGGCGGCGTATTGCTCCGGCAGCTCCCGGAACACACCGGCGGAGCGGCCCTTGACGCAGACCAGGAAGCCGTCCTGTACCGTGTTCAGGACACGGGGCGTCTCACTGTAACAGATATCCGCTTTGATGACAAAGGATTCCGGAGTCATAACTGCGCCTCCTCTCTCAGCCCAGAGTCATGAAGGCATATCGGATGATAAAGGTCAGCGCCACGATGACGCACAGGGGCTTTACGTCCTTGCCCTGGCCGCAGAGGAACTTCATGACCGTGTACATGATGAGCCCGAAGGCGATGCCGTTGGCGATGGAGTAGGTGAAGGGCATAAAAATAACCGTGCAGAATGCCGGGAGCGCCTCGACCATGTTGCTGAAATCCACGTCCCGGATGTTGCTGAGCATCAGGACGCCCACGAAAATCAGCGCGGGAGCGGTGGCCGCTCCGGGGACAATGCCCACGATGGGAGCGAAGATGATGGACCCCAGGAAGAGCAGGGCGGTGGTCACGCTGGTCAGGCCGGTGCGGCCCCCCTCGGCGATGCCCGCGCTGGACTCCACCACCGTGGTGACCGTGGAGGTTCCCACCATGGCCCCGGCGGCGGTGGAGATGGCGTCGGACATCAGGGCCTGTTTCATGTTGATGACTTCTCCGTTTTCGTCCATCATGCCGGACTGCTTGCTGGCCCCCAGCAGGGTGCCGATGGAGTCGAACATGTTCACCAGGGAGAAGCTGATGACCAGCATGGTGACGGTGAAGACCGACTGGAGCAGGCTTTCCCCGGCGAAGAGGCCCGCGAAGTCCATCTTCAGGAAGGAGACCTCCATAAAGTCGGAGAACTGGCTGCCGATGTTGAAGTTCAGGTTCGCCATGTGGGTGACGCCCAGGGGGATGCCCGCCAGAGTGGCGGCGACGATGCCGATCAGGATGGAGCCCTTGACCCTCTTGGCGTGGAGAACGCCCATGACCACCAGGCCGATCAGGGCCACCAGCGCCCCCTTGGCGTTGGTGAGGTCCGCGCCGGGCGTCCGCCACTGGGCGAAGTCCACCATGCTCACCAGCGTGGCGCTGCTGCTCACCACCAGGCCGCTGTTTTTCAGGCCGATGATGGTGATGAACAACCCAATGCCCGGCGTGATGGCCGCCTTCACGCAGTCCGGGATAGCGCGGATAATGGCCTCCCGCAGTCCCACCGCCGTGATGACGATGAAGAAAATACCGGAGATGAATACGATGACCAGGGCCTGACCGTAGGTGTAGCCCATGGCCAGGACCACCGTATAGGCGAAGAAGGCGTTCAGGCCCATGCCGGGGGCCTGGGCGAAGGGGAGCTTGGCGTACAGGCCCACCAGGATGGTCCCGATAAACGCGCCGATGCAGGTGCCGATAAATACCCCGTTGGCAATTTTTCCGGCCATAGCCGTGTCGCCCATGATAACATAAGGGTCCGAGAGAATCTGCGGGTTCAGAATCAGGATATAGGCGATGGCGATGAACGTCGTCGCCCCTGCCAGGACCTCGGTCCTTACGGTGGTTCCGTGATTCTGTAAATCAAAATACCCCTCAACGAAACTGGTTTTCTGTGCGTGCTTCTCCATTTTCCATATCCTCCTTGTCGATTTTGAGTGTATCATCAAACAAGCCCGGCCTCGATTCACCTCCCTGACGGCGGAAACAAGCTGATATACGCTTCTTCAAAATGCAACTCCCATAGGAGTAATTGCCGGAGCCAAAACAGTCCATAAAGCAGAAAAATGCCGCAAAACGCCAACTTTCAGAATTCAAACACACCGTACAGGGGACGGCTGCGAACTTTGCGCCACCGGCTTGGGCGGGCTGCCCGAAGACCGGCGGCAGTTCAATTTTGCGTTTGAATCTTATAGTTGGCTGTTTACGGCAGCCAGTAGAGACGCTTGCCCGATCGCAAGCATATATAAGACTTTGAGCGATTCGCGGAAGGCGTTTCCGCTTTCCAAAATCACCTTAGCACGGAAAGGTCGACCTTGTCAAGCCGTGTTGAAGGGGCCAGAATATTTTTGGGACATCCAAACAATTTGTTTGGTTTCTTTGGGCATAATTACAAGATAAAGCGTGTTTTCCAGAGAAGAACATGGTATATTGAACTATAAAACGCGGTAATAAAAACCGAATATGGACGGATGCTTTGTGAATGGAAACTTGAAGATGAGCAGAGCGGGATTGAAGCAATGCCGAAAAGCCTGACAGCACAAGGCTTTTTGTTAAAAACAAGAGTAGGGGTATTGCACAGTCCAATAAAACTGTTCAATACTCCTACCCTAATTCAAGTTTTTTATGTTTACAGCGTCCCGTTAAATCAAACCCAAATGCGCAAACGCGCGGTACAAACCGTCCTCGGCCACCGGAGGACAGACCAGATCGGCGGCCTCTTTTAGGGCCGCGCTGCCGTTGCCCATGCAGACCGAATATCCCGCCGTCTGGAGCATTTCCAGGTCATTCATGCTGTCGCCAAAGGCAATGGTGTTCTCTGCGGCAATTCCCAGGTATTCACTCAGCCGAAGCACGGCGGTTCCCTTGTTGAAGGCTTTGTTGATCAGTTCTCCGTTGACAATTCCACAGGCGTCCGTGTCCTGTACGCAGAAATGAAAGTCGTCTTCCAACGCTCGCATCGGCGCTTCCAGGCGTTCCCGTCCGGGACTCATGAAGGTCAGGCCGTAGATCGGCTCCCCGCCGTACTCCGCCATGGGGCGGATATCCAGCTCGCTTTCGATCTGCACCCGCCAGCGCAGCAGCTCGCTGTTGGCCTTGGACTGGGCGTTTGCCGCAAGGAACTCCTTGAAGCCCTCGTCCGTATAGCTGTAGTTCCTGCTTCCGATGGTACGGTAGACGCCGCTCTCCTGAAAAACCGTCAGCACCCGTTCCTGCTGTTCCGGCGTCATGGGGCAGTCATAGACTATCTGATCGCCGTACTCGATGCAGCCTCCGGAGCAGCTGATAACTCCGTCAAACCCATACTTCAGCAGCGGAGACAGCATTCCGTAATTTCGCCCGGAGCACAGGACCGCCTTGTGTCCGTTTGCCTGGGCGCGGCGGATTGCCTCCAGCGCCGAGTCCGGGGGGACGTTTTTCCCAGGCTCCGTCAGGGTGCCGTCGATATCCAAGAAAATCAGCTTCTTTTCCATAGGGATCTCCTTCTCCATAGTTTGCTTTATAATGTACTCGCGTTCATTCTTTAATGATTATATATAACAGGACTGCATTGTCAATAAGAAACGGCTGCTTTCTCCGCTTGTCGCTTCAATTCATCTATTTGTACAGTCTAAACGCTGTATTTTTGACACATCTCACGATTGACAGGGGCCAGGCGTTGTGATAGTTTTTATTTACGAAATGAGCGCGCGCACATAAATGGAAACCCAAGCGGTCCCAGGGATATTCTTGTTTGTTATGAGGAGGAAGCTATGAACTACGATTATGCGAAGATAGCGCGGGAGGTCATTGCGGCGGTGGGCGGACCCGAAAACATCCGTTCCGCCGCCCACTGTGCCACGCGCCTGCGTCTGATCGTGGCCGACCGGGCCAAAGCAGACGACGAGAAAGTGGGAGAGATCGACGCGGTGAAGGGCACCTTCTACACCGCCGGTCAATATCAGATCATCTTCGGCACCGGGCACGTCAACCGGGTCTATGAGCAGATCACTCAGCTGGGCATCGCCGAGACCACTGCCAGCGAGGCCAAGGAAGCCAAGATGGAGGGCAAAAACCGGGTTCAGAAGGCCATCCGCACTTTCGGCGACGTGTTTGTCCCGGTGATCCCCGCCCTGGTGGCAACCGGTTTGTTTCTGGGCCTAAAGGGCGCTTTGCTGAACAACAACTTCCTGGCCCTGTTCGGCATGACCAACGCCGACATTCCCCAGACCTTCCAGGTGCTGGTGGACGTGCTCTCCGGCACCACCTTCGCTTTCCTGCCTGCCATCGTCTGCTGGTCCACCTTCCGGGTCTTCGGCGGCTCCCCGGTGCTGGGGCTGATTCTAGGCCTCATGCTGGTCAACGGCTCCCTGCCCAACGCCTACTCGGTGGCCGACCCCAGCAGCGGCGTGACGCCTTTGATGCTCTTCGGGTTCATACCCATCGTGGGCTATCAGGGCAGCATTCTGCCCGCCTTCGTGGCCGGCGTCCTGGGCAGCAAGCTGGAGAAGAAGCTGCGGAAAACCGTGCCCGCCGTCTTCGACTTTATGATTACGCCCTTCCTGGTTCTGCTCATCATGCTGGTGCTCTCTCTGCTGGTCATTGGGCCCCTGCTGCACGCCCTGGAGAACGTCCTGCTGGTGATTGTGGAGAGCGCCTTGGCGCTGCCCCTGGGCCTGGGCGGCCTGGTGGTGGGTTTCTTCTGGTCCATCATCACCCTGACCGGCGTGCACCACATCTTCAACATGCTGGAGATCAGCCTTCTGTCCAGCACCGGGTTCAACCCCTTTAACGCCATTTTGTGCATGTGCGGCTTTTCCTCCGCCGGCGTGTGCCTGGCCATCTCCCTGAAAGCGAAGAAGAAGGAAATCCGCGCCATCGGCCCCAGCGCCACCGCCTCCGCCCTGCTGGGCATCGGTGAGCCCGCCCTCTTCGGCGTCATCCTGCGCTACGGCCTGAAGCCCTTCCTGCTCAGCTGCTCCATCAACGGTGTGGCCGGTATGATCGCCATGCTGCTGGGGATGAAGGGAACCGGAAATGGAATCACCACCATCCCCGGCATGCTGCTGTACATTTATTCTCCTACCCAGATTCTGATGTATATCGTGCTGGCGGCCGCCGTCTTTGCCACCGCCTTCAGCCTGACCTGGATGTTTGCCGTGCCCCCGGAGGTGATGGAGGCGGACGCCCCCAAGGGCGCCAAGAAGGCGGAGCCCGCTCCCGCTCCCGTGCCCGCCCCCTTCCCCGAAGAGCTGGGCTCCGTAGCAAAGGGTAGTTTCGTTCCCATGGAGGAGATCCCCGATCAGACCTTCGCCCAGGGCGTGCTGGGAACCTGCTGCGGCGTCACTCCCGAGGAGGGCAAGGTCTACGCACCCATGGACGGGACCATCAGCCAGCTGGCCGAGACCTGCCATGCCGTGGGCATTGAGGCCGAGGGCGTGGAGCTGCTGATCCATGTGGGCGTGGACACTGTAGAGATGAAGGGCGACGGCTTCCAAAGCCACGTCAAGGAGGGGCAGACCGTGAAAAAAGGCGACCTCCTCCTGACGGTGGACCTGGAAAAGGTCAAAGCCGCCGGACATCCCTCCACCATCGTGGTTGTGGTCACGAATTCCGATGACCTCGCTTCCGTGGAAGCGGCCGCCTCCGGCGCGGTCCGGCCCGGCGACCCGCTGATGCGCTTGAAAGCTTGATACCTCCCGTTCTCCACTCCTTCCTATATGCAAGAGCAAGCGGCCCATCTCTGACGGAGACGGGCCGCTGCTCTTGACGGGAAACGGCGGATAGGATAAAATAACACAAAAAGGAGGGATTGCGATGGCCAGTATGCAGGATATTGCAGATAAGGCGGGGGTTTCCCGGGTCACGGTCTCCCGGGTGCTGTCCAATCACCCTTCTGTAAAAGCGGAGACCCGGAAAAAGGTGCTCTACTGGGTCAAGGCCCTGGACTACGAGCCGAACCTGATCGCCCAGAGCCTGGCGGGGAACCGGACGAATATTATCGGGCTGCTGGTGCCGGAAATCGCCTACCCATTTTTCAGCGAGATCATTGAGGCGATTGAAAATCAGGCTTTTTATGAGGGCTACAGCACCATCATCTGTAATACCCGCCGCAGTCTGGAAAAGGAAAAAAATATTCTGGCGGAGCTGCGCCAGCGGAAAGTGGACGGCATCATCGCGGTGCCGGTCTCTCCGGAGAAGAGCCTGCCCGCCTTCCAGCGTTTACAGGTCCCAGCGGTGATGATTACCAAGCGCATGGAGGGGTTCAGCTGTGTGTACATCTCCCATTACGCCGGGGGACAGCAGATGGCCAAGCACTTTTTGAACGTCGGATTCCAGAAAATCGGTTATATCGGCCCCACCAGGGACACCACTTCAGCCTTGAAATACGCCGGTTTTCAAAATTACCTGGCGGCAAACCGGGTGGAGCTGGTGGACGTGATCGACTGCCCCGCGCCGGAGAATATGAATGCCAGCCTGGTCTGTAAGCTGGTAAAGGAATACGCCGCGGGTCCGGGGCTGCGCTGCGAAGCGTATCTGGCCAACGATGACATTACGGCTTGCGAGGCGATTGCCGCCTTCCGTGAGCTGGGCTATTCGGTTCCTCAGGATATTGCCATTGCCGGGTTTGACAATTCCCTGCTGGCAAAGGAGATCAGTCCGAAGCTGACCGCCCTGGCCCAGCCCTTGGAGGAGATCGGCAGGAAGGCGGTTGAAGTGCTGCTGAATCAGCTGAACGACAACGCGGAACCGCAGATGTACGAATTGGAATCCCGGGTGATTGTAAGGGAGTCTACCATTCAGTTTGTGTCTCCCTCAAAATAAACGGAGGTCCTGGTATTTGTTCCCGCGAGGTTGTGGGATGGATGGTTTTCAAAGCGGCATATCAAAAACGGGACAGGTCCAGCGGGTTAACGGTTGAGATTTGAAGAATTGCAAGGAAAAGAGAAGATATAAGGTTTATGAGAAATCCCGTGTCTAAAAAGTGAATCTGGATAAACTTTTTATGAAGACTTTTCCCATTTTTCAAAAGGATGTCTTTCTTAGAGCTTTTTGAAACCCCAGTGATATCAATGGATACAGCATAAAGCGGAGCCGCTTCTCGATAAAACAGTTCGAAAAACGACTCCACTTCAGATTTTGAAAACTCAATCACTCCAATGGTTACAAAGCGAACCAAGGTCGTCTTCCAATAAAAAGGTTCGAAAACCGCCCCCGCTTCACGCACTTACCGTCTTCGCTTCATGAGCTTTCTTCTTATATTATTCAGTCGGTCTATTTCTTCCTTCCCATAGTCTTTTTCTATGGTTCGTGAGTTGACAAAAGAAATAATCTCTTCTATCTCAGTATTCTCACGAAACAGCCTTGCCAGTTGCATGAAGTCCTTTTCATCAATTGTGTGATAAGGGACAGATAAGCTTTTAAATTCGCTTGGTATTAGTTCAGAAACACCCCCTGCATAGAACCGCCCATAGTACTCACATTGCATTAATGTTAAAGAATTATAAAAGCAGAAAGCTAAATTTTTCCTATCGTAACCATGGTGCAGACGCATATTGTAGGCAATATCTGTGGAATAGGCATCTGCCTCGTTCACACAGATTCGGGGAAATTTATCATAACGTTTGAAAAAAAAGAGCTCACCATTTTGAATGATTGGAACCCCGTACCACGGTTTTCGGTCTTTGCATTTGTAGCGCTCCCGTAATTTGATCCCTGCTGCATTTTTCTCTTCCCCTACATCACGCAGATACTTCTGTAGCGTCCTTGAGAAAGAGGACGGGTCTGTATGTGAAAGGTTTAGCAAATAGATTCGCTTCCCTGCCTTTCCGAGCTGCTCGATCACCTCTCTTGTTAGCAGGAATTTACCATTTAACATGCTGCTTTTAGAAATCGTTGGGAGAACAAACGTCTGACAATCCAAATCCTTTACTTGTTTTTCAGTCAAAATAAATGTGTTATTTGCTCCGGTGACAATACCAGGAGACGCATCGCACAAATCAGAAACTTTGGGGTATTTTGCGTCAAAGCTGTTTAAAAAATCGATATCCTCATCCGCGAGGATGGCATTTGTCCATTTTTTCAGCGGCTTATTCCGCTCAATTCTAGACTCATAACAAGGCACATAAGAATCTAGAAGATTGTAAATCTTAAACAAGATGTGCGGTTGTCTTGAGGCCTCATTAGTCAAATAAACGAGGCAGGAATCTTGTTCTATTTCTGGAAACATTCTCTCCTGAAAGGACAAAATATGGATGCTGTTGAATTGCTTTTCCAGAAAGAGCCGGATCTGTTCGGCATATTGAACCTGCAAAAACTCCATAGGAAGCACAAAAAAGATGCATCCGCTAGGGGCTAGACAAGAAATGGCAGCCAACAAAAACGCGACCCACATATTTTGCATCATGGAAGTTGGCAACTGATACTTTTCACAAATAGCCCTGGCTTTTTCTTTTGAAGGGTCTGTCATATTCTTAATGCTGATATACGGAGGGTTGCCGATAATCAGCTGAAACTTTCCTACTGCGTTTTCAGCAAAATGCAAAAAATCACTGTGGATAATTGGTATTGAAGGATAACGCTTATGTAGATCGTTTGCTTTTTCCTCGTCTATTTCCACTGCTGTGAGTTCGGCAATCCCCGGAAGCGTTTGAAATACCTCCAGAAATCGCCCATCTCCTGCTGATGGTTCCAGGATAGTTTGATAGGATTTCTGCTCCCGTAGAAGATAGTCGATCATAAAGCGGACTATGCTGTACGGTGTATAATACGATCCGGAAATCTTATCCTCACGTTTTTTTTTCATGATGTTCCACCCGTCGTTACCGTCATATTCCGCATCTTTAAGATATTGAGCTGTATTCTCATTAGCTTGCTTTTGCGCCCCTCGTCCTTTTCCTTCTGACACATTTCATCGAGCATCAGCACCAGATAATCCAGGCGCCTCGCTTCGTGGTCCAGGTGGAGGGCGTGGAAAAAACTTTTGATAAATCGATCGTTTGCATATGTATCGCAGATCTGAATAGCGAATCCTTCGTCCCGGAAAAATACCTTTGCGATGTTCCCATTGTCCACGCAGAGTATCGTATCATAAGGTGCTGCGATAAAAAGGCCCGATTTCCCACGGTTGCAAGTTATACAGGACCAGACTAGGTTGTTGATTTGGCCTGCCTTGGCCCGGCCAGCCGCGGTTTTCGGGAAAGATGCCTCGTTTATAAAGTGATCAATCTCAAAGGACTCCACAGGGAGCAGCCCCCACTTTGCGCCGCAATATGCGCATTTGTTACAATAGATCTCGGCAAACTCCTTGCGGTATGCTCTACCCCGCGCCTGGATAAAGTTATAAAAAATCTTCGCCTTAGGATGCTCCTGCCGGATTTTTTCCTCCATCGCCCGCTTTTTCTCTTTTATGCCCTCCGGCACAGGACAAAGGGGTGTATTTCTGTAATCTGTATTCATTAGAAAACCTCTATTTAAGACTCTGGAAGGCCTCTATCAGCGCATCTACGTCTGCTTTTGAAATTCCGTCATACTCCGTTATACCGTTCAATGAGTTCATCGTTTTTTCCACCAGAAACTTATCGATACCAGTGTTGAATTCCAGTTTTTGGGATATATTCCGAAAGGTACGCACACGTTCAATCCGTTCGTCAAGCTGTGCCTTTAGCACCCGGTCATAATATTCTGTGGAGGATTCTGCCCCGCCGCTCTGGTACTTCGGAATAATATCGTAATCCATATTCTCGCCATTTTGCGATATGACCAGAACCTCGATAAATGGAAATATTTTCCTCAAGATCATTCGAAACTCCTCGCCGGAAAACTTTCCCGTACACAGCCGCTGGTCATTTTCAAATAGCAATGAGTCGATCAGGATCACATTTGCTGAAATAATCACCGGATTCTGTATGAGATCCTCATAATTTCGCTCCCCCTGGAAACTGACCTCGTCATAGAGAATATCACAAGCTTCATTCCGGTAAGAATCGTCCAGATATGCGGAGAGCGCCTCCTCACGGTCATCATCGATATAGACAAGACGGATACTTTCCTGTTTCATATTCTTTCTCCCAACGTAAATTCGATTTCAAATCCTGGCGGCAGGCCGATTTTTTTGATCTCGCCTTCTGAGTTTATCACCGTGTTGTTCACAATCCACATACCAATACCATGGCCGTCTTCCCTGGATGTTTCGTGTACCTCCAGGATACGGAAAGGATCTGTCCAGTACTTTTCAGGAAGGCCTTTCCCCTCGTCCGCATAAGAGATGCTTAAAAGCTTCCCAGTCTGGCGGAGAGCAATCCGAATTTTTATCATGCTCATATCCTTGTTCTGCTGCACGGTGTTCAAAATCAAATTATCGAATATAACCCTGAATATGTCTTTTGCACTGCGAAAGCTCATGCCTTCCGGGATATTCAACTGAATGCTGAGCCAAGAATAGTCTTTCTCCCACACCGACTTGATTTCCTGAAGAAGCTCCCCGATGTCGAGCTTCTCCGGGAAAAATTGTTCTCTCTCGACTTCCGAGAGCATCACATCCATAAATGTGACCATTTTGTGATTGATTCGCAGATTCTTCTCCAACAGCCCGGGAATATCCCGATGCATGAAGCGCCTGTTTTCGGGAGCATTCACGATGTCCCAGACCTGATACCGCTTCAGGGCTTTCTTGATATATTCCACATTTTCGTCGATGCCGTTCCGATGGTTGCGCATCTCATGGGCAATAGACGTTGCTTTTAGGCCGGAGGTGGCGAAAATATTCAGGAGCCGAATATCATACCGGTACCGCCGCTCCGTTTCATCGATCTGCTTTCGGCTCTGCCGGTTCTCCTGCTGTAGCTTTGTCAGCTCGTCCAGGAAGGTTCTGGTTTCATTGCTGGAAAGCGCCATCAGCTTTTCAGGTTTTTTGATGACTTGTGGGATGACCCGAGGTACAGATTCCGCTTTTTCTTTATTCTCTGCTTTGACGATCTGCCGGATGATGCCCTGCCGGTACCGCTCAAAGCAGTTGACACCTGCTATAAGAATCGCAATAAACAATTGGTAGTGGTCGTTTTCCACCAATCCCTGGCGGTTCATCAAATCCACCAGCTCATGGTTTTCCTGTTTATCGATAACGACCTTTCCGGATATCTGGTTTTCACGCACACGCCATGCGCCGGAAGGATGTGTGGCAGCGGCAGGGGATATTCTTGACCGTTTCCCAAAAGCAAGCCAGTCCCGTTTTCCCTCGTAGGAGGCAATGCTGAATGCGTTCCGGTACAGGATCACACCGTCGTCGTAACGCTCATCCAATGACTTGTATTTGTAATGGAACTTTTCGAGATCGCTGGAGGACGAGCCTTTCAGGGAAAAATACAGCTCTGCGGAAAAGGAACCAACGCTGCGTAAAAGCTCACTCCAGGCTTCATCAGAAGAATCCTCAGACAATTCTGTCTTCAAAGCCTTCAATTCCTCCCGCATATCAAGCCTGATGGTCTGGTTATAAATATCAATACCGGGGCACAAGGCGCGGACGTCCTCTTTAAATTCGTCTGAGCGGATATTGCATATCAATGCCTGTGCCGGTGCGTCATAGTTGAGAAAAATTGCACAGACACAGTGGACACCCAGCCGCATCTCCGTAAAGTAGCGTTTTACTTCCGTGCGGGTTCCCTTAAACTCCAACAGGATCTTCATTTTGTCGTCATGATAGGTTCTTGACAAAAAATTCCGCAAATTGCGTACCCGCGCCTCGGTCCAGTTATCGCGGAGCTGCTCAATTACAATTTTTGTGCCTGGCTCCTTATCCTCCGGGGAGCTGGACAGCGTACTCGCTTTCCAATCTGTTTTCCAGACGATGGCTTTTCCGTTCTGCATTTTCGTAAACACGCTGGCTTTCGACCCCAAACGCGCGATAGCAAATCTGCCAACCCCTTTGGAACCTGCCAAAATTCGAAAAGAATCGCCTTCGCCAACCAGATAGCCCTTGTTGCTTATGCCGACATGCATCCACGCGGAACGGATCACTTGCTCATTCATCCCGATTCCGTGGTCCTCGACCACGATTCGGTCTGCCGAAATTGTAATCACCACATCCGGAGACTGTGCATCATATGCGTTTTTGACAAGCTCCAATATTGCGGAACTCTCATTAGAGAAGTTCTGTACTCCCAGAACTTCCGCAATAGTGCTGTCTTCGATCACATATTCCAATTTTTCCATGAATTGACCTCCAAATTGGCAGGTAGGTTACTTATCACTATTATGCCAGGCATGAGAGATTGATACACATGCATTCAGTTAAAGTTAATATGATTCGCGTTTTTAGATCGCAATAAGGCGAGCCGCTCTTCGGGATTAAGCCACAGGCGAAAGTCCGCCGCGATCTCAGGATAGGCACTCACCCCACCGCCTTTGCCCTGCTTCACATGCATCCCAACAGCATGAGTCCTTCGAATCCACAAAGATGGCGTAATGGTAAGCGATGTTGTATGCCCTTGGTGAATCAGTTCTTCACAGGCACTATCATCGAATTCTTCATTCATGTCATTTTCCCATTGACGCAGAAACTCCAACGTATTACAGCTACGCATCCAACTTTGAATGACATATGCGGGAGATTCTTCAGAATATTGCCTTGCCAACTCGGTCAATGACAACATATCCTTGCAGGTCATCAGCCTCATGTATAAGCGTATAGTTTCTTGGTAATCCCTGATTTTTTTAGATGTTCGTAGTTTTTCTTCATTCAGCGAATCATAAAACTTTTCTCTTGATGTAGCGGCAATGTCTGTATCTATGATTCGTCTCTCTAAGAGTGAATCAATCGAGAACTCGTACTGAAACGCTAAGCGCGTGTAGAATTTGCTGATTTCCTTCTCTGTCATGGCCCTGTTCTCCCTTTTTCTACAAGTATAGCAGAAAAGGCGGGATTTGCATAGCCTCATTTTACTTCAATGGAAGGCGACCGATATCTGGCTACTTTTCTCGGATGCCCGGCTTTATCATAATCTACATTACACCGCCGATTCCTTTCAAATTGAACATCCATATATGTTTCCATACCGATGATGGGGATGTATTTCGCGTTCGCAAGGAGTTTGTCCACAGCGGCCCTGGTCCATTTGGAGTTCCCTGTTGGAGAGGATACGCCCTTCGTAAAGAGCATATCAACAATTTTCCCCAAGCTGGCTCCGGCAAAATAGTACTCAAATATACTGCGGACAGCATCTGCCCTTTCCTCATGGATGACAATTTCCTCGCCAACCAAAACATAGCCATACGGAAGTTTCATAGTTACCTCACTTTCTAAAGCATAAATAAAAGCAGCTTTAAGGGAGAACTAATCTCCTTAAATCTGCCTGCCTACACTTGCGATATGTAATTAAAGCTAATTTCAAACCCTGATTTTAGTGCAATTTCACCAAACGAGGACAAAACCTGCGTATAACTATCGTTAAACGCAGGTTCTGTCTACTATGTGTTTTGTTGACAAAAAAGATGTAACTCAGGAACCGTTGCTCCGGATCGATTTGCGGAATGAATGTCTTTTCTTGTTTGTAAACTAAATGACACAATTTAATCCAGATCTGATACAGGTTAATTATTCATTAGAAATGGAACCTGAGATTCAAATTTAGGAAATTAGACTATTTGAAATCAACCGTTAATTTGTTTGATACTTTGTCCTATTTCCCATATTAAGTGTATAATGCTCTAAACAAGCTTACTAAATCCGGCAGGTCTCACAATTTTACTCAGACTGGGTGGGATCATTCAGAGAATAACCCCACCCAAACGGCAAGTCTTACTTGACTTACCTGGTTTGGGTGGAGTTATTCGGGGTTTAGTAACATCTACAAAGGGAATGGTTGCACTGCTCACCGCAACCATCATGGGTGGTGCAGGTCTCACCTTGACATCCAGCATCCATAGTAATATGCTACAAACGCTCATTCAAGTCTCTGCCCTCAATTACCAGTTTCATTAACCTCACCTCCTTGACTTTCTAGATACCTTTTGTAAACATAGTCATCCATATCATATTTAACAGGAGAGCATTCTTTCTTTTGCTCAACAATTCGTTTTTTGATACATCCACCCATACATGTTGGCAAAAGTTTGCATGCTAAGCACTCTTCATCTTCAGGAAAGCTATTTGCCAGATAGTCTAATGCGTTCTGCGAAACAAGCCTAAGTTGACCCGAAGAATTGACATTAAGTACATTATCGTATGCATATTGACGGTTACCAATATCATTCCAACACTTATACATAAATCCGAGTTCATCAAAGCAATATGAAAACACTTTTGCAGCATCGCAAAAAGCAAATCTTGTACTATATCGTCGCGCTGTGCCAATCATATTATGTTTTTTTAGTACTTCGGTATATTGCGGCGGAGTCAGTTCAATCTCACTAACATCTCTATTGTTAAACTCGTAGACTGACATATGTGCGCCATAAATTGAGATGTCAACTCCCGTTTGCTCTCGAATCTCCCGAATTAGCGATTTGAGTTGTCCCAATTCTTCCTCATTATCCCGATTTAGATTTGTCCGAATATGAATAGCTATACTAGTATGGAGTTTTCGCAAATTGTCAACAATCGTATCGAACGAGCCTTTGCCGTTTCGAAGAATTCTTGTTTTATCATTTGTCTCCCTCATGCCATCTAAAGTAATTTGAAGCCGGCTAAGCTTGCAACGCTCTAAGGTTTCAATTATATTATTAGTGAGGAGATAGCCGTTTGTTGCCATGGCACTAGTATAAACAATCCCGTATTTCTCTGCAAGGGCTAATAGACGGTGAGACATTGACTCGATAATTTCGATGCCCAAGAGCGGTTCACCACCAAACCAATATACAAATAAATGTTTGTGATGATGTTCTTTAACAGATGTTTCAACGAACTGAATGATAGCATCTTGAATTTCTCCACCCATCAGTCCGGAACCATGGTGTTCAAAGCAGTATGGGCAGTCAAAGTTACATGCCATTGTCGGTGCTATCAAAATAGACAGCAGTTCTTCGTCCGCACAAATAAGTTTGTTTCCAAAGCGCAGGTATGCAAGTTCGTCAAAATCGATGATGAATCCATTTTCTCTAAGAATAATTCGCTCATCTTCACTGAGCAACTCGTAATTCAAAAACCGCTCATATCCACCAGCATCTAATTCTAACATAGCCCCTGTCAAAAAATTATACAGAAGGTATCTGTCTTCATCGGGAATCTTATAAATATGATTATACTTTGAATACTCCATCAAAGGTGACCTCCTATATAGGATTTCCTTAGAATCTTTCCCATCTTTATATTAGCAGGAAAAATCAAGGGTCACATTGGCTTTCTAAGTTGCTACTTTTTAAGATTACAATGCACACGCAGTGGAGTTTATAATTATTTTACCAGATACTGCTGGACAATGCAATCTTTTTTGAGGGAAATGCTTTTGGATGATTTTATATTCCGATTTTTCAGTTTTAAAGGATTTTTGCAAACCCCATTTGACATCCACACGCTTGGACTCGCTTTTCTCCTATGCCTACGCACAAATGACAGTCAGTAATAATTCGGAGGTTCTGTAGAGAAAATGGATGCTTTTTGTCTCAAAGTAAATATCTGCGTTCGATCGGCGAAGCATACGAATCATTTTTAATGTGTCTATTGCGTTCTGGGGGAACCGTGAAACTGATTTGATTTAGAGGCACATTAATTCTGCCTCACCTGCATGCGAATATTGAGGTGTTCAGTCACTTCCGCCCCTTGATAGTAGTTCGTTGCCCACATCGGAATAGATCCCTGCAAACTGCCAGTTAGGGTTTGCTTTGATCCGTTCTTCGTAGTATCGTTCCTGTGCGGCCAGACTGTCCAACTGATCTTGATCTTTCGTACTGACTCGGCAGTAGGCGGCTACCTTTTTCAATAATGGCTCTTTCCTTCGAGGAGAAATCTCTCTTACGGTAGCCACGATTTCAGTCCCCTAATAGTTCATCTAGCAGCTAGTCGACTCCTGCTCCGTTTGCTTTTCTCTCGTTGCACGGCATTAAATTGCTCATGAGAGATGATTGCCGGGTGATGTGCACTTATGAGAACCTGTTTACTGGCATCATGAGACTTCACTTGAGTGCCATCAATTACAGTAGTCTTTCCCAAAATAACATCGCCTACATACTTCTCATTTGTCAGCAACTTCGAAATTGTCTCCCGGCTCCATGTGGCTCTGCCAGTAGGGGAAGCAATGCCCCTGCGGACTAATGCGTCAGAAATCTTTCCGAGGCTGTTTCCGTTCATGAAGTGATGAAAGATGAAGAGTACCGTATCAGCCTCAGTGGGATCAATCACAAGCTCCCCAGCATGAGAGATCTTATAGCCATAGCATACAGTAGAAGCCTTAGCGGAGGTTCCACTTTGGAAGCTCTTTTGGAGCCCGGCACGAATTTGCTCACTTTTTGTCAATTCCATAGTAACACAATCCTTTTCCAATTTCAATTATAAGATAGTAGAAGGCACAGCCTCGAAAGGCTGTGCCAAATCTCATGAGGGTATTCACTTGGTTGGGAGTTCGAGTCTCCCTACATGCATTTTTGACGATTGAGCTATGTTTGTGAGTAAAATGAAAGTTGACAAACCCTTGCAAATAGGCACTTTCAGGCCCAAGAGTTTGTCAACTTATCATGGAATCCTTGGACAATCCGGATATTTTTGAAATTCCCTTACGCCGCAGTATTTTTAACGCAGGGCCCTCAACACTTCCGACAGTCCTGCTGCGAAGGCCCGATGGCCCGCTTCGGAAAAATGCACGCCGTCAAAGGCCAGCTCCACGCCCCACTTTCCGGTGTCGGCGAAGAAGACGCCAAGTCGTTTTGCCAGATTTTCATAGCAACCCGCCAGCCGGCGAGATTCCAGAATCAGAGCGGGGTCCGGCACCCAGGTTCCCGACTCCATGGGCGGCGGCGCGATCAGCAGGATTTTGAGCCCCGCTGGAGCCTCCGCCAACAGTGCCGAGGGGAAACGTTCCATTCTCTCATCGCAGGTTTTCGCGGCGAGGCCGGGCCGCTGGAACAGGTCGTTGCTTCCCAGCATGACGGCCAGCACCTCTGGCTTTGCCTCCCGCACGGCCTGAACGACCGCTTCCATTTCCCAGTCCAGCCGGGGGATGGACCTCCCGTTTTCCCCCTGATTGACGGCCTCCCAGCCCACCGCCTCCAGCTTTCCGGTCCAGCGGACGGCCTTGGGATACCGCCCGCCCAGATAGGAGCGGGGATCGTAGCCGTAGGTATTGGAGTCGCCATAACACAGGATTTTTTGCCGCATCCAGCCTCACCACTCCCGTTTGAGCTCCGCTTCCGTTACCTGATACCGGCGCAGAAATTCTTGAAGGTATTTGTCGTTCCGAATCAGCATGTACTCCTGAAATCTGCCGCTGACCGGGTCCTTGAAGCTCGCTGTCTGCTCTCCGGTACAGATGATGGAGCGGATGACCGGCACCCGCCCGCCCCGGTCAAAGGGGATCACCGGCGGCTGTTTACACTTTCCAAACATCAATCGCTCCTCTCATCCTGAAAGGCGAAATAGCATTCAGTGTGCGGTATTGAGTGTGTGAACAATCCGCGCGCACGCCTCAAACTCCCGCTCGTCGGTCCGCCACAGCTCATACTCCGACAGCGAGGGCAGGCCCATGGAGACGCCGGGCTTCCGGTAAACCATGCCGCTGTCAAGGGGGCCACGCCTCCCGGTGGTGTGAAAGGCCCGGACCCCGGTCCAGTCATAAATGGCCCAGATGTTTTCCCTCCGCACGCCGCAGCCGGCCATGATCTCAATGCGGCCCGCCGCCCGGTGGAGCGTGACCTCCATCCCTCTGGCGGCGTCCATTAGGGACCGCATCCGCTCTTCATCCAACTCACCCTCCGGGGTCAGCACGCCGATGACAACCCCGTTGGCCCCCAGGTCCCGGAAGGCTTCGATTTCCTCCCGCATCTCTTCCAGTTCCGCCTCGGAATAAAGAAAATCGCCGAACCGGGGGCGGATCAGGACGTTGATCCTGACGGCACAGTCCCGCTGGACCTGCTTGAAGAGGGCTCGGGAGGGCGTCGTTCCTCCGATGTACAAACTGGCGCACAGCTCCAGCCGGTCCGCCCCACCCCGGCAGGCCGCCAGGGCGGAGGCGTGGGAATCCACACAGCCTTCAATGATAGGAGCATTCATAAAGATACCTCCGGGGTGCAGGATCTGAGTAGCCCTTTGCAGCCCTCCAGCACATCCCGCCAGGCAGCGTCGAAGTTACCTGTGTACCAGGGGGCCGCCACATCGCCGGGGTGGTCTGTGAAGTCCAGCAGCCGCTTGATCTTCCCATCGGGATCGCCGCCGCATATACGTGCCATGTTGCGGATGTTGGCCCGGTCCATACCGATCAGGAGGTCGTACCGAGTGTAGTCGCCCCTTGTGAGCTGCCGGGCAGTTTTCCCGTCGCAGCTGATCCCATGCTCCGCCAGCTTCCGGCGGGCGGGAGGGTAGACTGGACAGCCGATCTCCTCGGTGCTGGTGGCGGAGGAGGCGATTCGGAATTGGTCCTCCAGTCCCGCTTGCTTCACCAGGTCTTTCATCACAAATTCGGCCATCAGGCTCCTGCAAATGTCGCTGTGGCACACGAATAGAATTTTTGTCATCTGCGGCACACTCCATGCTGGTGTTCTTTTCCTCAATATAGCATACCTCATCCGCAAAGTCGAGGGCATTATCCAGATGAACATTAGCGGCGATTTTCCGCTGCAGTTCCAGCTTGGTCCACCCGAACTGACGAACGGCCTGAATATACCAGGCCTGCTCCTGGTGCGTCAGCTCCGCCTCCAAAATAACGATATTCTGCGTCCAGCCAATGGTCATGGCCTGGACCAGCACCTCCGGCGAATTTTCATAGGCAAGGTAAAACTTCCGCATCCGGCGGAGATTTCTGGGGGAGAAGCCGGAGACGTCAGGGTAAGTTTTCGTGAGGTATTCGGCGGCGGCGACAGCGGTGCCTTTCTCTGCCCTGGCACTGAGGAGCTTACCAATTTCATGGTACAATTCTATCTGTTCTATCTGTTGCAGCGTTATTGACTTCAGCTTGTCCAGCGCAGTGAACATAGCACTGTAATCTACAGGTTTCCTGATGTTCATGGATTCCTCCTTTCCAACGTAAAGGTTTGTTATCTTGAGTAAATTGAAACTCCGGGACCCGAAATCAATGCGGGCCCCGGAGTTTTGAAGGGAACATCAAAGCTGTTCAAAAAAATGGATCATACGGGTTTACAAACAAAGAATCTACAAAAAACGAGAGAGTCCTTTTTGCAAGTTTTTGTGAGGCAATAAAATCTCACATTTCCCCTTGACATCATCTTTAGAAACGCGAAAATGAACAACGGCAGCTTATACTGAGGGCTCAGCAAATCTTCGTTGACAAGAGTCAAAGATATAGAGCAGAGAAGATTAAAGTACAAAACGCTGCAGGAATATGAAGGTGTGTATGAGGTTATTATACGATAAAACTGTCCATATAGCGTCCTTCTGTTGAAAAGGGGATTTCGTATTTTTGAAATTTTGCGCAGGAGGGGAAAAAAGAAAGCCCTGCATTTGCAAGGCTTCCAGGAAAGGACAACTCCCGTTTTTCGATAAAAATGTTCAAAAAACGGAGGTCATTCAACCGCCCCTGTCCAATCTATCCAATTTCGCAAACCTGTTCTGATTGGGTAGAGGTGTTTATTTGGGACATTATTCAAAACGTTTCCTTTTGGAAGGATTAAAATCGAGGCCAAACTAAAAATTTGAGCCAATCTGATAATAAATTATTCTTTTGACAGCAATTTTTTCCGGTATTCCTCAATAAAAGGTTGAATCTCCATTTGGAGGGAATATATTGGTACAGTATCAGAAAGGGTCTCATGTAATTTCTGGAGCCTTTTGGTTAAATCAATTTTTTCTTCATTTTTTTTGAAGTTTGCGGTGATCGCATCGGCACAGCTGGTCAAGTAATCCGTCAAATAATAGAGATATGCAACTTCAAAGCCGCGCTCTGCCAAGGTATCCGCTCCATCTTCAATTGATAGATAGACAGAATCGAGTACATCCTGGAACTCTGCCTTTGTGTAGCCCGGCAGGAAATCTGGGTTCTCGGCCGCAAGTACCTTTGAAACCGCCAGCATTCGAAGTGGACAGTCTTCCGTCAGCTTTTTTCCATCTTCACGCTGCAGTAAATTGCAATAGTCATCCCAAGACATATTCAGCAGCATAATAGCCTGCAAATCAGCAAATGTCTCTCTGAACATATAATTCAGCTTGCCAATCTGTTGACAGGGTATAAACTCGCTCTCCGCTAAATCATCTAGCGAATTTGTAAATTGCATTTGAAAATCAGAAAGCACGGTTTCAAACATTTTGTTCAGTTCTGCTTTCATGAGACAGTCGAAGTTTTTGTCTGCTACCCTGTATTCCGACCGTATTCCAGCTTTCATTCGGACTATTGCCTGTAATGTGTTCATCACATCCTCAAAAGAATTCGGGTCGCTCTTCACTAGTTCCCAGATTTCCTGAAAGAAACTCTGAACCAGAGGAGGATGATCTCCAATCTCCTGCGGTAGCCTCTCCAGAAGTCCTTTTATATCTTTTGAATAGATCATATGCGTCTCATCATAGTTGACGCCGCAAACCGTAATCGCCTTTTCCCATAACCGTTCTGCGATTTGAGTCGAAACGATGAAATCAATTTGCGGCAACCGGACCTCTTTTATCGTTCCGTCGTCTGTCAATCGGTTGCGGACAACCCCCACTTCTTTGCACAGTACCCACAAAAGCTGCATGAAAAGGAGCTGAAAAGCGCATTTCATTATACATTTCTTCCGCTCATTGCGTTGTCTGCTGCTCTGTCCGATATAGTGGGAAACCTCGTGGGCAATGGTTTCCGTTGTGAGCTTCAATGTATAAAACGAGTCCTCATCCATGCTCATGGAAATCCATTGATGTTTCGGCAAAACCTCCTGTAAGGCCAGGGAAGACACACTCATCGTGTTTACCAACTTGGGTGCGATGGTCATACTGTAGATGATATCCCGGTCATCCTGAAAGACCTCGCGGAGTTCTTGTACCAGCACGGTATAATAGGCCAGAATTTGCGGGGGAATCTCAAAGGAAGGCAAATGGAACGCTGGTACCTGTACAAATTGTCGGTTCGTCTGGTTCATGCTATCCACCAAAATTGCCATATTTGAAAAGAATCGAATGAAACTGTTGTTAATTTCATCAATGTCATCGCGTCTGCTGATGTTCTTGGAAGAAAATAACTTCGTACTATATTCCAGCAAATCTATAAACTGTGGGACCAGGCAGGTTGCCAGGTCGCTGGATAGCCGACTCTCCATAAGTTCTGCTGCCAGAGCGCAAGACTCCTCCAACCAGCGCAACCACACGTTGTTGGGCGTGAGCTGGAGTCCTTCTGTTTTTTCAAGGTTCCGGAATGTTTTCAGATACTCGCGCCTAAACTCTTTGAACTGAGCCTGCATTCTCTTATGCAAGGCAGAGAAATCCAGATCGCCTCCGCCGCTCCTCCAGATAGCAGGCGTCCGGTCGGTGTTGTCAACAGAAAATACGGTCAAATCGTAGGTGGTATACCAGCGGACGCCATGGAGCTTCTCAATTTTTATGAGCGCATCTCGCACAGACGCTAGCCATTGCAGAGTGGCCGTCTCGCAGAGAATGCTGACATCATTTCGCCCCAGCAACCAGTTGGTTTGAACAGAAGCTGGCAGCTTCATCACCTGATTGCGGAACTTCATTGCGATTGGATAGTCCCGTACACCGATGCGGATGAGCGCTCTAAACTTTTCGGAGGATCTCTTTAAATTCCCCTTTGCCGAAAAGCTATAGAGTGTAATGACATCATCAAGGCCCGTTTCACTGCCATAGTATAGAGAAAATACCTTATTTGTATATTCCTGAAAACTGTCTCCGTATGAAAAAAGAATTAGATCACAGTGATCAAAAGTAGTGTAGATTAGGTGGTTCTCTGCCGGGAACCGAGTGCGGATATCCTTCGATACCGCACTCAAATCACCAGACTTATGTAAATTAATCATCGAAACAAAAAACAGAGGATGTTTTCCAATGTTTTTCCAAAAAGACTCAATTTGGCTGACTGTATACCCATAGCCGGGCGTGTCCTTTGCATTTGGCACGATATCCGTTGCCGCGACAAGGAACTGCCGAAATGCGCAACCCTTGGAAGATGCTGACTGGTCTTTTCTCCGCGCTTGTGCGTAGGCTTTTTTTAAAAGGGGTCCTGCACAGATGCTGACTGGGGAAATTTGTATCGCATCGTAGTAGCAAAAGGAATAGAAGGAACATGTGTCTTTGATATTTCTTGGAATGCTCTCCTGCGTGCTACGTGAATATAGGGATACGATGCGCGCATCAAAGTGCATATCCAGACCGGTTCTCTCTTTCAACATATTGATACCCCTTATCTTATATTCTGATACGTTTTAGAGGGCGGGGAATACGCCGCCCCGCCCTCTTATTTTTCTGCATTATGATTCTTGTACATTCGCAGAGCAGGCACCGCCCGATTGCCTTCTCGGACACAGGTAGATACCACTTCCTTGTGGGAAGTTCTGCGGCGGCTAGTCTGGCCGCCTTGAGACTTCCCTGGAGTGGAAGCCCCTCTCTTTTTTGCCCGCGCGCCTGATGGGCATGGGACGGTACTGTGAAGCATAGTGATTCCTCCTGTCTTTATCGCTAACATTACCTTATGGTATTATAAAATTCTGTATATATCAATTGATATTATATAGAATATTTGTAAATATTTTATAAAAATTGGACAAACTCTGATTACATGTTGTAATCGTTCTGACGACTACCTCCCCTTCCTCATTTTATGTGTGGGGAGCCTCCGAATGACCTTTCGCCTGCTCTTTTTTCCTCGCCCTTTCTTCTGCTTCCATATCATTCCGGCAACCGGAAGCAGTTTCCACGCTGACGCCGCCGTCTTCGCTGAAGATACAGGCGAGAGCAACAGGGCAACGTTCCTGATTCCACCCCTTCGCCAGATCAGCAACAAAGGCCCGCAACGCGTTGTGACGCGCCCCAGCATCCGGTCTACCAGCGATGACCGCATTTCCGTCAACAATAACATTTGTATAACGAATTTCCCCACGAGGATAATCCACTACAATAGCACCGTCAATTCGGGAAATGTTCTTCAGCATGGCCTGTAGTTCCTGGTTGTTTTCAACCAATTTCAGAGGGATAGGATTAACTTCAACTGCACGGCCTCGATTGGCCAACGTCCGCATCCGCTCCCCAGCAAAAGATCCTTCTTTGTCTAAATCCAAAAAAACTACGGATGTTCCGTGACCTTGAGCGGATAGAGCCTTCAGAACTGGAAACAGGTTACCATATTCTTCACCAAGCTCATTCTCCAGTTTTTCCCGCACACCCACTAACAAACTGGGGGGAAGAAAGGCCCGGTTGTCCTTTACACAAAAAGAAGCCTGATCGCCAACATTGAGCATCCAGCCACCCTTTCCGTCGATATAAACAGAAGCTAATATTTCCTTGTAGAATTCATGCCTGATATAGCCATAACAATAGTATTGGTCACCGTCCGTATCACGGACAAATAAAAGCCCGCTGTTGCCGGTTTTGTCATCCTTATCATTCCCAGTTCCGGCTAAAAGCTTTCTTATATGCCGAATATTTTTTGCACACAAAGCTACGCGCTCATGGAATACAGGTCTACACCATTGTTCTGACTGTCTACAGGAAAGCATCCCTGTATAAAAGAAAAGATGTCCAACAGCGGCATCCTTTTCATACGCCGCTTCTGCTAAAGCTGTCATGATATCGAAATCAATACCTAGTGCACTGTCATAGAACTCAGAGAGTCGGTTATACAGTTCCTGATAAATTGTCTTCGCTAATCTTTCGGGAGAGTTATCCTTTTTCTTCGCATAGTCATAAAACCAGTAGCCTTCCTGCAAGGAATAGCCGAAATTCTGATAAGTCTCTACTAGTACATCCACAGTCCGGCAGAGAAGCAGATTATCTTGGTGCGGAACACCGACCAATACAAAATCAAAATTCTTGCCACCACTATCAATCGCTGGTCTGCGATAAATCACACCAGGCAAAGAGGTAGAGGAATCAGCAAAAGAGATGCTACCTTTTGGAGCATGGATGAGTTTTTCTAACACCACGAGCATTTTCTTTGTTTGAACGAAAAATTTGCTTGGATTTTCTCCTTTTCCCAAAGAAACACCCCCACCATGTGATGACTGTTTGCCTGAACACGGCTGCCAATCTGAAGTATTTAGAAGAATGATACTTGCCATTTTGTCATACTATAACATATTGTTCATAAATTTTCAATATTTTAGTCAAAAATTCTCCGGATTTTTTGTAATGTAAAAAATACATCCTCTGTCTGTAGTTCGCAAACAGTATAATGTTGTATATTGGCATGCAACTGTCGAAAAAAAATTATCAAAGGCTGAACTCCATTGTAAATGAGTGGCCATTCAATCTGGAGTATTGCTACTTTGGGGGTTGTACTGAAAGAACTCTCATTAAAAATAACAAATCTCATGGGAACCAGTGTAGAAATAGAGACTTATGAGATCGTTATTTAATCTTGAGATGCACCTGTGTTGATTGCCTTCTAAAGCAAAATCCGATGTGTGCATTTTTGCTGGAAAATGGCTTGACGATGGCATTCATTATCGGCTATCCTGTGAATTAAATATTTCACAGTAAAACTATTGCGGTGCAATGTGTCTATCCTAGAAATTTGGAATAGAAATTACATCTGGGGCATAGCGGGTGAGACATACCGAGTTTCTTTTCTCGGTGTGCCCGCTTTATCATAGTCGATATTGCAGCGATTGGCTTTTTCAAATTGTACGCTGGCAAAGGACTCAAAACCAACGATGGCAATGTACTTAGAATTGGAGAGAAGGTGATCCACAGCGGCCCGGGTCCATTTTGCCTTTCCAGTTGGAGAGGAAATTTGTTTTGCATAGAGCATGTCCGCCACTTTTCCCAGACTTGCTCCGGCTAGGTAGTAGTCAAAAATCATGCGGACATTGACTGCTTCATTTTCATTGACCTCAAGTACTCCATTGTTTACAAGATTAAATCCATACGGTATTCTCATGTTTGATACTCCTTAAAATAAAATTTCCTACATTCATATCCCCTCTTGGGAGATAAGACATAGGAATATAAGATGATTTATTTGAGAAGGGCTATCGTTTTTCACAATATAGTCAACGCAGTTGAAAAGAAGTAAAACTTCTTTTCAACCGGCAAACCAAAGGTTTGCCGGGGCGCAAAGCGCCCGTGCGTTTCCTATGAAGTCATGCACAGTAAGCCGCATAAGCGGCTTGAGGCGCTGTAGAACAGCGCCTCGCTGAAAAGAATCCTTTGGATTCTTTTCAACTGTGCTGACTATACCGTGTTTGTAAATTTGTAAACTCCGCTGAAGAAACAGCAAAACTCGAGTATAACCATGTTATACTCGAGTTTTGTCTAAATTGGTGCCGGTGGTGGGACTCGAACCCACACGCCATCGCTGGCGGCGGATTTTGAATCCGCTACGTCTACCAATTCCATCACACCGGCAAATCTTCGTTTATTATACAGCCCCTTCCCCCAAAATTCAAGAGGGACTTTTCAAAATCTCGCACAAGTTACCTCACATCTGTTTTCCGGAAAAGCCGCTCAAAAAAACGGGGAGCTCGCGGCTCCCCGCTTCAGATGACCGCCGTTGCAGCGGCCGACACGCCGGAGCAACCCATCCCCGTCAGTCCGGGCAGACGGTACCTATCATACCGGAATTCCCGGGGACCTGTTCCGCCTCCTTAGTCAATGAAAAGCGGCGTGGAGAGATAGCGGCCGCCGGTATCCGGCAGCAGGGCCACGATGGTCTTGCCCTTGTTCTCGGGCCGCTTGGCCAGCTGGACTGCCGCCCAGAGCGCGGCGCCGGAGGAGATGCCCACCAGCACGCCCTCGGTCCGGCCCAGCCGCCTCCCGGCGGCAAAGGCGTCGGCGTTTTCCACGGGGATAATTTCATCGTAAATGTCCGTGTCCAGCACTTCGGGGACAAAGCCCGCGCCGATGCCCTGGAGCTCGTGGCTGCCGGCGGTCCCCCCGCTCAGCACGGGAGATCCGGCGGGCTCCACCGCCACCACTTTGACGGCGGGATTCCGGGATTTCAAATACTGTCCCACGCCGGTGATGGTACCGCCGGTACCCACGCCCGCCACGAAGATATCCACCTTGCCGTCCGTATCCTCCCAGATCTCCGGGCCCGTAGAGGCCCTGTGGGCGGCGGCGTTGGCGGGGTTCACAAACTGGCCGGGAATAAAGCTGCCGGAAATCTCCTTCGCCAGCTCCTCCGCCTTCGCGATGGCTCCCTTCATGCCCCCGGCGCCCTCGGTGAGAACCAGCTCCGCGCCGTAGGCCCGCATCAGCTGGCGGCGCTCCACGCTCATGGTCTCCGGCATGACGATGATCACCCGGTATCCCCGGGCGGCGGCCACGGAGGCCAGGCCGATGCCGGTATTGCCGGAGGTGGGCTCAATCATGACGGAGCCGGGCTTCAGCAGCCCCCTGGCCTCGGCGTCGTCGATCATCGCCTTGGCCGCCCGGTCCTTTACGCTGCCCGCCGGATTCAGGCACTCCAGCTTCGCCAGAATCCGGGCCTCCAGGGCCTCTTCCCTCTCGATATGGACCAGCTCCAGCAGGGGCGTCCTGCCAATCAGCTGGTCGACGGATGTGTAGATCTTACCCATGAAAAAATTCCTCCTAAATCAATGTTGCCAACGCGTCTCCGTACGAAACGAAGCCATCAACATCGGTGGAGGGTGCGATACAGTCTCATCAATACCCCGGCCTTTCTGGTGGATGTATTCGGATTATATGCCGCATCCAGCCGCTTGTCAACCGTCAGGCAAGGTATAGAAAGCCGATTGGCGGGGCCCTTTTCTCCCAGGCCCCGCCGCGTCAGACACGTATTCAGTTTCCCTTTACCGGCTATCCCTCATACTCCGCCGCAAGCGCGCCCTCCGCGCCTACGCGGAACACCAGCGCCCGGTGCGGCGGAAGGTTCAGCCCGTCCAATTCCGGGCAGTCGGAAAACCAGAGGGCCGCGCCGCTGTCCGACAGCTGCCGGAGCAGCTCCGGGTCCGCGCTGTGATAGCGCCGGTCGCTGGAGGCGCAGCAAACCACCGCTTTCGGACAGACCGCCGCGATGAGGGCGGCGTCCGCGCCGTCCCGCTGGCCGTGGTGTCCCACCTTGAAGAGGTCCGCGGCCAGATCCTCACGGACAATCCCGCCGTAGCCCAGGCGGTTGGCGTCCCCAGGAAGCAGGACGCGGGTGCCTCGCCAGTTCAAGCGTAAGATCAGGCTGTAATTGTTCATGGCCCCGTCCAGGGTGGTGAGCTTCCGCCGGAAGGCGGCGGGGTCTTCCTCCCGATACAGGTCCGCGTACAGCTCCGCCAGCTCCTCCGCCTTTTCCGGGGAGGGCCCCAGGCAGCGGACGGTCAGGCCGGGACAGGGCCGGGCCTCCCAGCCGGCGGAAAGGGTCCGCAGCGCGCCGCCGGCGGCCTCCACCCCGGCGCAGAGCGTCCGGTAATCGTTCATGGCCTGGAGGAACTTCCGCTGGGACGGCGTGGCCTCCGGAAACAGGGGCAGGGGCCGTAAGGCGCGGTAAAGGTCCGGGGGCAGCGCCTGCCAGAGCTCCCCGGGGGGCCAGCGGCCCGGCAGGGGGAGCAGACCACAGAGGTGATCCTCGTGGACGTGGGTGCTCACCATCACGTCGATGTGGTCCAGTCCCCTGGCCGCCAGGTACTCCGCCAGGGGAATCCGGCCGGAGGCGCGGTCCCGGTACTCCTCCTCCTCGGCGCTGCCCCCGTCGATGACCATGACGAAGACGCCGCCGGGACGGGCCGGGTCCGGACACTCCAGGAGGACGGCCTCCCCGTAGCCCACGTTTACAAACGTCAATTTCATCTCTTCCATCGGCTCAACCCATGGCCCGCTTGATATAGAGGCTGGAAAGGAGCAGCACCAGGACGGTCATGACAATGGCGCCCGCGCTGCCGAAGCCGAAGTCCAGAGACTTGATGCCGTAGTTATAGAGGTATTGCGTAATGGTGGAGGTCGTGTTGGCCGGTCCTCCGCCGGTGAGCAGGTTCACCTTATCGAAGAGGCGGAAGCTGTCGATGGTCCGCAGCAGGGCGCAGAGGGCCAGGCTGTTTTTGATATTGGGGATGGTGACGTAAAAAAGGGATTTGATCGCGTTCGCCCCGTCGATGCGGGCGGCCTCGTACTGCGTCTGGGGCACGGCCTGAAGGGCGGCGTACAGCAGCAGGAAGACAAAGGGCGCGCTCTGCCACACGTCGATGAGCAGAAGCATCCCGAAGGCGGTGCGCATATCGGAGAACCAGTTGAATACCGGCAGACTCAGCGTCTCCAGCACCTGGTTGACGATGCCGTAGTTGGGGGAGAGCATCATCCGCCAGCTCAGGGCCACGGTGACGGTGGGCAGCAGGTACGGCAGGAGCAGCAGGGTCCGCATGACCTTCTGGCCCCTGGTCAGGCTGTTGACCAGCAGCGCCATGGCAAAGCCGATGAGCATCTCAAAGATCACCGCCAGGATGGTGAACTTCACCGTGTTCAGAATCGCCTGGCGGAAGTAGGCGTCGCTGAGGAGCTTCGTGTAGTTTCCCAGCGCGATGAAGGACGCGGGCTTCTGGAGATTCCGCAGGAGGTTGTAATCCGTGAAGCTGTAAAACAGGGTGAACAGCAGCGGATAGGCGGTCATGACCAGCAGGACCAGGATCGTGGGGCTTATCATTCCCATGCCGAAGCGCCGCGCGGAGCTCTCGGCGGTGTGAGGGAGTCGGTTCTTTTTCATAAGCGCCTCTCTTTTCAGGGGGGATACGGCGCCGGGAGGCGCCTTTGGGAGGGCCGGGACGCCCGAAGGCGTCCCGGCGCTGATTTTAACCCATCAATTGCTCCAGGTTGGCCTGGGCGTCGGCCAGACCCTGGTCCACGGTCTTCACACCGTTGACAATGTTGTCCATTTCGGTGCCCAGAGTGGTGTAGAACTGGGTCCACTCGGCGATGACGGGGCGGTACATGCCGCTCTCCAGGGCCTGGCAGACCACCTCATACTGGGGATAGGTGGCCAGGACGTCCGCGTCCTGGAGGCTGGAGTACCGGCAGGGCACGCCGCCGGAGGGAACGGTGGCCTTCTGCACCTCGGCGTCCATCAGGTAGCTCAGCAGCTTCACGCCCAGGTCCTTGTGCTGGCTGTTGTTGGGCACGCCGATGGTCCAGATTCCGTAGACGTTGGAGTTGTAGGCCTTGGCTCCGGCGGAGGCCGCGCCGCTCAGGGCGATATAGTCCGCGGTGGAGTCGGCGGTGGGGGTGTACCAGCCGGGCCAGCCGACGCCCATGGTGCCCGCGCCGGTGTCCACGGAGGCAATCAGGTCATCCTTTACCTGGGCCTCGCCGGTGGCGATGAGCTCCAGGTAGTAATTCATAGCCGCTTTGAATTCGTCCGTGTTCACCGTGGGCTTGTTGTTTTCATCGATGACCCAGCCGCCGAAGGACAGCAGGATGGGCAGGAAGTCCACCACCAGGTTGTTCTGGTTGTCGCCCCGGTAGATGAAGCCCTTTTTGCCGTTCTCCTGGGCGTTTTTGCAGATGGCCAGCAGGTCGTCCAGGCTCTTGATCTGGTCGGCGGAGTACCCGGCGGCTTCCACGTTGGCTTTGTTGTACATCAGAACCGTGACGTTGCCATAGTAAGGGGCCAGATAGAGCTGGTCTCCCACGTAGCAGATGGCGGTGGTGGCGGGGATCACATCGTCGTCCAGGCTGTAGCCCAGCTCCGTCAGGTTGGCCAGGACGCCGTTCTCCGTGAACTCGGCCATCCAGGAACCGTCCACCATGCAGAGATCATAGGTGCCGTCCTTGTTGATGGCGTCCAGGGCGATGCCGGAGTACAGGTCGGACTCGGAGAGCTCCTGTACCTCGCAGGTGACGTTGTTCTCGGCCTCGAAGGCGGGGAGGCATTCCTTGATCACGTCGGCGTAGGTGCCCGCCCGCAGGATCAGGGTCAGCTTGGTGGGGGCGGCGGAGCCGGAATCGCCGGAAGAACCGGAGTCCCCGGAAGTGCTGGAGCCGCCGGAGCTTCCGGCGTCCCCGCCGGACTTTCCGCCGCAGGCGGCCAGGGACAGGGCCATGACCAGTGCCAGCAGGAGCGCGAGTAGCTTTTTCATTTCTTTTCCTCCTAATCTTGTCGACATCGGGTTGGTTGCCAGGGGTGGTATTTTGTTACTCTTTGACAGCACCGCTTGAAAGACCGGAGATCAAGTAGTTCTGCGCAAAGATCACAAACAGGGTGATGGGGATGACGGAGATCACGCCTCCGGCGGCTACCAGGCCGAAGTTGGTGAGGTTGTCCTCCGTATTCAGCAGGGCCAGGGCCAGGGGCACGGTGTTGTTTGCCGGGCTCCGGGTGAAGATGACGGTATAGGTGTACTCGTTCCAGGCGTACATGAAGGACAGCATAGCCACCGCCGCGATGCCCGGGGCCACCAGGGGCAGGACGATCCGCACGAAGAGCTGCCACTCCGTGGCGCCGTCCACCTTGGCGCTCTCCTCCACCTCCTCGGGCAGGTCCTGGAAGAAGCTGATGAGGAACCAGATGATCAGCGGCACGTTGATGAGCACGCAGGCCAGGGAGATGGGCAGCTTGGTGTTCAGCACGCCCAGCTTGTTGAACATGATATACAGCGGGATGGTAAAGGCCACCGGGGGCAGAACCCGCACCAGCAGCACCCAGTAGGTCAGCGGCTTTTTCAGTCCGAAGCGGAACCGCCGCCGGGCCAGCACGTAGGCCGCGCAGACCCCCACCAGCAGCGAGATGATCAGGGAACTGAAGGTGGTCTGGAGGCTGTTGACGATGGCTGTGCCGAAGCCCTCGCTGGTGAAAAGCTGGAGGAAGTGCCCCCCTGTCAGGGTCTGGGGCAGCAGGGGGATATGGCCCCGCATCTCCTCCGTGGGCCGGATGGCCATGGCCAGCAGCCAGTAGATGGGAAACAGCGAGACCAGCAGCAGGGCCGCGCAGGCCGCCCCTTTGCCGATGGCGGCGGCTTTCTTTTTCGTCTTCATCAAATTCCTCCTTATGGCTTCCGGTGCTTCTCCCGTCCTCAGCTGGACCCCCGGACCCGGAGCTCCGCGGGAATCACGGTGACGCTGGGGCACTCCTCCCCATTCAGCAGGGCGTGGAGGCAGTCCACCCCCACCTCGCCGATCCGGCGGCAGTCGATGTGGACGGAGGTGAGCTCCGGCTCCACCATCCCGCAGATGGTGGAATCGTCAAAGCCCACCACCGCCAGGTCCTCCGGGACCTTCAGGCCAAGCCGCAGGGCGGCCTTCAGCACCCCGGCGGCGATCACGTCGTTCCCCCCCAGGACGGCGGTGGGGCGGTCCTCCCGGCGCAGCAGCTCTGTGGCCGCCCCCGCAGCGCTCTCCACCGTGGGGTCGCACATGCCGGTATGCCCGGGCTCGGCGCCATGCTCCCGCATGACCCGGAGAAAGGCGTTGTAGCGCTCCCCCGCGATGTAGGGGGAAAGGCGGCCCGCGATCATGGCGATGCGCCTGTGCCCCCGCTGGAGCAGGTGCTCCACCGCCAGGCACATGCCGCCGTACTCGTCGGACACCACGCAGGGCAGGTCGAAGCCGGGCATCCGGTGGTTCACCAGCACCACGGCGATGTTCTTGCTCTGGAACTCGGACACCATGTCCGCCTGGGCGCTGCCCCCCAGGATGACGCCCTCCACCTGCTTATTCTGGGCGGTTCCCGCGGCCTGGGCCCAGTCGGCGGCGGTGGAGATCACCAGCTGCCGGTCCGAGCGGATGGCCCGCCGCATAATACTCTCGCAGATGCGGGCGTAGAACTCATCCAGAATCGTGGCGTCCTTCTTGCAGATCAAAAAGGCAATTTTGTCCGTGCGCTGGCGGGCCATGGCCCGGGCGATGGCGTTGGGCGAGTAGTGGAGGATCTCCGCCGCCTCGAACACCTTCCGGCGGGTGGCCTCCCGGACCCGATCCGGCTCGGAGAAGGTGCGGGACACTGTGGCGGTGGAGACGCCGGAAAGGCGGGAAACATCGTAGATCGTGGCGTTCATCAGGGCGCTCTCCTCTCCGCCCCAATAATGTAAGCACTTACATTATTGGCAAAACAAAAGGATTTTATGCGGAATCCCCTGTCGGCATTCCTGTTATTTATCATGAATTCTATCATTCTGACGGAAAAACCGCAAGGGGTATCGAGAATTTTTGGTGACATATATAGTTTCCCTCCCGCTTTTCTGTGCAGGGTGTAAAAATATTGAAAAAAATGTAATCGCTTACACTCGTTTTTGGGCAGACGCCACCCTATTTTCCCCAAGGTGCTCTCCGGGAATCGGGCGCCCCGCGGCATCAAGGCGGCGGCGTCAGGGGCCGGCGGGCGGGCCGCTTTTCTCTTTATATGCCTCTCCCCAGCTCTGCATGGCGTCCAGGATCGGCTTCAGGCTGTACCCCAATTCCGTCAGCGCATACTCCACTCTAGGCGGCACCTCCGGATAGACTGTCCGGGTCAGCAGCCCTCCGGCCTCCATCTGCCGGAGCTGGGCGGTCAGCACCTTCTGGCTCACGCCGCCCAGGGAGCGCTTCAGCTCTCCAAAGCGCTTTGTCCCCGGCAGCAGGTCCCGGAGAATCAGCACCTTCCATTTGTCGCCGATCAGGGTCAGCGTGGTCTCCACCGGGCAGGCGGGCAGGGTCTTCCCTTCCATGGCGGTTTCCTCCTGTCTCTTAGTTTCCAACAGATTATATGGCTTTATTCTACCGTACCGCCCGCATCGCGGTCAAGGGAGAAAAAATTTTTGAAGGCCGCGAAAACGCCGGGACCCGCTGAAACGCCGCAATGGTTTCCTCCCGGTACCCGTCCAATGGTTACCGGGAGGTTCCTATACCACAATATTGTGCGTACTTCACAGGGTTCCCGGCCTCTGCTATGATGAGCGTGTCCCAGGGAGAACATCCCAATCAGCACATCATTTGGAGGTATTTTTTATGAACAAGCACGATTATGAAACCATTCGCCTGAGCTGCGGCGAGATGCATGTCTACGACTTCGGCGGCGTGAAGCTCCACGCCTACCAGACCGGAGACCCGCTGGCGGACGAGGTGTTCCTCCTGGAAAAGGCCGGACGGTTCGTGGTCCTGGAGTCTCCCTGCTTCACGGACAGCATCGCCGCCCTCAGCGCCTACCTGGAGGGCAAGCCCGTGGACGGGATGCTGGTGGCCTATCACGGGGCCGGGGCCTCCTTCCTGCCGGAGGTCCCCAAATACGCCACCGCCAACGCCGTGGACTACACGGAAAACGGAGGCGGGAAAGCGCTCATCAGCCAGTTTGCCGCGGCCTTCGGCGGCGCTTTCGACAGCGGCGTCCACGCCGTCGGACACATCCTGGAGGAGGGCCCGGCAACCATCGGCGGAATCGAGTTTGTGATCCACCGGACCGCCGAGGCCTTCGACGTGGAGATTCCCGAGATCAACGCGGTCTACACCCACATGCTGGGCCACGACTGCCACTCCATCGTAGCCGGGGCGGGCCACGCGGACGGCATGATCGCCCAGCTGGAGGGGTATCTGGAAAAGGGCTACAGCCTGATTCTCACCTCCCACTACACCCCCGAGGACCTGAAGGACGCCCGGACGAAGATCGACTATCTGGAGCGCCTGAAGGAAATCGCGGCCTCCTGCGCCGACGGCGAAGCCTTCAAGGCGGAGGTAAAGAGGCTGTATCCGGCCTACAGCGGCGAAAACTATCTGGATATGACCGCCGGGTTCTTCTTCGCCTGAGCGCAAAAGGCTCCCTGCGGGATCCGTCCCGCAGGGAGTCCTTATAGGAGGCTGTCTATGAAACGTGAAATTCTCATTCAAAAACTAAACCGGCTTTTGCTGGAGGAGCTGCCGGAGTACCGGCCCCTGGCCCTGAAGTTTCCCCGGGACGCCGCCGGGCAGCGGAAGCTGCTCCGCAGCCTGATGAACGTCCGCCCGCCCATGCCGCTGAAGGAGGACTTTCTCGCCCTGCAGGACGCGCTGCTGTCCGCCGAGCGGGAGGAGAAGGGCGTCGTGGACGGAAATGCCCTGCCTGTAACCGCCGCCCACCCGCGGATTGCCCTCTGGCAGGGGGACATCACCCGGCTGAAGGCGGACGCCGTGGTGGACGCGGACAACGCCGCCCTGCTGGGCTGCTTCCACCCCTGCCACGGCTGCATCGACAACGCCATCCACTCGGCGGCGGGCCTCCAGCTGCGGGACGAGTGCAGCCGGATCATGCGGGCCCAGGGCCGCCCGGAGCCGCCGGGCCGGGCCAAGCTGACGAGGGGATACAACCTCCCCGCCCGGTACGTGCTCCACACCGTGGGCCCCATCGTCCGGGGCCCCGTCACCGAGAAGGACCGGGAGGAGCTGGCGTCCTGCTACCGCTCCTGCCTGGAATTGGCGGCGGAGCGCGGCCTGGAGAGCGTGGCGTTCTGCTGCGTCTCCACCGGGGAGTTCCATTTTCCCAACCGGGAGGCCGCCGGAATCGCCGTGGAAACCGTCACGGACTTCCTCCGGCATGACACAACCATCAAGAGGGTGATCTTCAATGTTTTCAAGGACATCGACGCGGAAATCTACCGGGAGCTCCTGGGACTGGATCGAGCGGCTGAGGCGGACGCTGGATGAGGCCGAGGCCGTGGTCGTCGGCGCCGGGGCGGGGCTGTCCGCCTCGGCGGGGATGGCCTACTCCGGAGAGCGGTTTTGGCGGCACTTCCGGGATTTTGCCGAGAAGTACGGCATCCGGGACATGTACTCCGGAGGCTTCTACCCCTTCCCCACGCCGGAGGAATTCTGGGCGTACTGGAGCCGCCAGATCTGGGTCAACCGCTTCCAGGACCCGCCGGGGCCGGCGTATGGCCTCCTGCTGGAGCTGGTGCGGGACAGGGAGTATTTCGTGCTGACCACCAACGTGGACCACTGCTTCCAGCGGGCGGGCTTCGACAAGGCCCGGCTGTTCTACACCCAGGGGGACTACGGCCTCTTCCAGTGCTCCGGGCCCTGCTGTCGGGAGACCTGGGACAACGAGGCCGCCGTCCGGGAGATGGTGGAGCGGCAGACGGACATGCGCGTCCCCTCCCAGCTGGTCCCCCGCTGCCCCCGGTGCGGCAGGCCAGCGGCGCTGAACCTCCGGACGGACGAAACCTTCGTGGAGGACGCAGGCTGGCACGCCGCTGCGGAGCGCTGCGCCGGGTTCCTCCGCCGCCATAGAGAGGGCCGGGTGCTGTACCTGGAGCTGGGCGTGGGATTCAACACGCCGGGGATCATCAAGTACCCCTTCCAGCGGCTGACCGTCCAAAATCCAAAGGCGGTTTACGCCTGCCTCAACATGGGCCAGGCCCTGTGCCCCTCCGATTTGGTGGAACGGTCCGTCTGCCTGGACGGGGACATCGGCGAGACGTTGAGGAAGCTGGCGGCGGCGGGAGGACGCGCCTCCCGGGCGCTCAATACCCGTACCGCTTCCGGTGCTTCACCAGCAGGGCCGCCGACATAAGGAGCCCCATCAGCTCCGCCGCCGGGGTGGCCAGCCAGACCCCGGCAACCCCCAGCAGGAGGGGCAGGAGCTGGACACAGGCCACGGTAAACAAAAAGGACCGGGAGAAGGCCAGCACGGCGGACACCACCCCGTTGGACAGGGCGGTAAACATGCCGCTGGCGAAGACGTTCAGCCCCAGGAAAAGCAGGGCGATGGAGCACAGGCGGTTTCCCGTCACCGCCAGGGCGTAGACCGGGCTGTCCGGCCGGGTGAAGATGCTGACCAGCGCCGGGGTGGCCAGGATGGAGACGGCGGCGCAGAGGGCGGAGGCCCCCAGGATGAACTTCACGCTGAAGCCCACCAGCTTATGGAGCTTCTCACGGTTCCCCTCCCCGTGGTAATAGCTGATCATGGGAGCCACACCGTAGGAGTAGCCGATGAACAGGGCGCTGACGAACATCAATACGTACATGATGATGGTGATGGCGGCTACGCCGTCCTCCCCGATGTATTTCAGCATGGCCAGGTTGAACAGCAGGGTGGTGATGCCGGAGACCAGGGAGGTTGCCAGCTCTGAGAGGCCGTTGGCGGAGGCGTGGAACAGCACGCCTCCCCGGAACACGGGCCTCTGGAAGTGGAGCAGGCTGTCCCGCTTCCGGAAGACCAGCAGACCCACCACGGCGGTGAGGGAGTACCCCAGCCCCGTGGCAATGGCGGCTCCCCGGATGCCCAGGCCCGCCAGGGCGATGAGCGCATAGTCCAGCACGATGTTGGCCACGCCCCCCGCCACGGTGCAGAGGAGGGAGAGCCTGGACCGGTCCGCCGCGATGAGGTAGAGGGAGAAATTGTACATCAAAAGGATGGGGATGGTGAAGAGCAAATAGTCGCTAAGGTAGGCATGGCAGTACCCGAAGACCTCCGGCGACAGGCCCATGGTCCCCAGCAGGGTATCCATCAGGCCGTAGCCCAGGGCCATCATGACGGCCCCCACTACGGCATTGGTCAGAATCAGCAGGGTGAAGTCCTGGCGGGCCTCCTGCTCCCGGCCCTCCCCCATCTTCTTCATCACCACGGCGCTGCCGCCGGTGGCCAGCATCCCGGACACCGCCGTGATGAGCCCGATGGCCGGGGCCGTGAGGTTGATGGCCGACAGGGCCTGGGTGCCGATGAGGTTGGAGACGAACAGGCCGTCCACCATGGTATAGAAGGTGTTGAACACCGTCATGACGATGGTGGGCAGGGCGAAGCGCAGGATGTTCCCGCCCGTCACCGGGCGGTGGTAGGAGTCCAGCTTGGTTCCCACAGTATTTTCCCCCTCCCTCAGTTCCGGTAATCCACGTCCTGGCGGTCCCCCAGGTCAAAGTACCGGGTCTCGCTCCCCTCCGCCAGGGGCCGGACGGCGGAGATCCGCCGGTTCCACGCCGGGGCGAAGTAGTACACGCCGCTCTCCGCGCACATGGCGCTGGTGCACAGGGTCTGTTCATACACGTCGTAGTCCGGGTCGGCCTTGGCCAGACCCTCGGGCACGTCCACCGGGGCGAAGGCCCGAAACATCCGGGACACGCCGTCCAGCTCGTCCGCGCCCCGGACAGAGAATTCCTTCATAAAGGCCGTCCGCACGAAGCGGGCGGGAGAGGAGTAGCTCCCCGGCAGGCCGAAGCCGCCCCCCAGCCGCTCCCCGAACTCCCGGATCTCGTGGCCCGCGATGGTCCGGGGCGCCTTGGGCAGGTTCGTCACTCCCACATAATTCCGCAGGTTCGTCCGGTGCCAGGGGTAGTCCGGGCTGTTGGTCAGCACGCCCAGGGTCCGCCGGTAGACGGACAGGCCGCCCTCGTCGGGCTCCAGGATGACGGCCTCGCCTGTTTTATCGCTCAAAATATAGTGGTCGGGCAGGGGCTTCCCCTGGATGGGCTCGTCCACCAAAGTCAGGCCGTCCAGGGCCTCCACGGCCTCCTCCACAGAGCCGCAGCGGCTGAGGAGCCAGGCCAGCAGCCGCCCGGGGTGGACCGCCGTCCTTCCCGGCCCGGGGGTCTCGTCGTAGGCCGCGTACTCCGGGTAGTGGAGCAGGGCCCCCATGAGCCCGGCGGGATTCACACCGTCCACCAGAATGGGCTCCCCGAAGCCCAGCACCGCCATGCCGGTGTACCCGTACCGTCCCCGGGGCGCGTCCTCGTTTGCCCGGAGCCCGGGGGAACAGGGCGCTCCGGCGGGAACGGCGAGAACCCGGTTGGCCTTCAGATCCCCGAACTGGTCGTAGGTCCGCCCCAGAAGGTGGCGTCCGTCCCTCGTTTCCCAGGAAAAGCTGCTGCATCCAAAATCCATGGTAATACCTCCGTTTTTTCTTCCGCCCTAGTTTGGCGTTTCGGCTTGCAAAAATTCCTTGTGTGAGGTATCATAAACCGTGTTGTTACCACGCAGTCAAGAGGGAATTTACAAATTTCGGGAGGAAATTTTATGGAGCGGAAAACCGGCCGGCTGACCTCGGGGGACTTCGCCGCCCTGTGCGATACCACCAAGGAGACCCTGCGGCACTACAAGGACCTGGGGCTGCTGGCTCCGGCCCACCGGGGGGAGAACGGGTACTTCTACTACGACGCGGAGCAGTTCTACGACTACTACGCCATCTCCATCTTCCGCCAGACGGGCACGCCCCTGGAGGAGATCCGCCGCTGCCTCCAGGGGCAGGACGCCGCCGGAACCCTGGCGCGCCTCCGGGAGCAGCGGGGGCGGCTGGAGGCGGAGCGGCGGAAGCTGGAGCAGATGGAGTTCGTCCTCTCCGGCATGATCGGCGGCCTGGAGTTGGGGAGCGAGCCGGACCTGGTCCCCCGGACGGCCCGGTTTGAGGCGGAGCACCTGCTGGCCCTCCCGGCGGAGGAGCTGGAAGGGCTGATGGACCCCGGCGCGGGAGAGGACGCCATGCTGATGACGGTGCTGGAGCGCTGCCGGGAACTCTGCCGGGCGTACGGGCTGCGGACGGACTACCGGCTGGGGGCCATCCACCGTCCCGGGGGCCCGGCGGGGCCGGGGACCGTCAGCCACCTCACCATGCGCCTGGCGGAGCGGGCGGACTGCCCCTATTACCGGGAGAAGCCCGCCGGGACCTACCTCTGCCTCTGCTGCCGGGGCCGCTGGGACCTGTCCCAGGGCTACGCCGCCCTGGCGCGGCATATCGAGGAGCGGCGGCTGGAGACGGCGGGATGCGTCTACGCCTGTGACCTGGCGGGCTTCATCCTGAATGGCGTGGAGGAAAACGCGGCCTCCATGCTGTCCGTCCGTCTGGCGGAGCAAAGATAAGCTCACACATATTTGTAAAGGTAAAAAGTCCGGCGCGGAGGCGCGTTTCTGCGTGTGAAAAATCCGGGCCGAAAAATTTTGCCATAAGGACTTATTTTTTTCTTGAATCTTCCGATAACGTTTATGAACGCATTTGGCGGTCGGTTTCACCCGGTTTCGCGAACCGGATGAGATACAGTCCCCGCGCCGCACCCCGGCAGCCTGGCCAGTTACCGAGGAGGCGCCCCACCCTAGTGCCCGAGCAGGGATTTAGCGAAGGCACGCCGGACAGCACATCCCCAAAATTTTTTGAAAGGAATCAAAAGCTATGCGTATTCAACACAATATTATGGCTATGAATGCCTACCGGAACTACAACACCAATACCTCCGCTCTGGCGAAGAACCTGGAAAAGCTGAGCTCCGGTTATAAGATCAACCGGGCGGGCGACGACGCCGCCGGCCTGGCCATTTCCGAGAAGATGC